>JAWLFI010000121.1:0-7949 GCA_041685645.1 Saprospiraceae bacterium
GGGATTTGTCCGTTTCTTTGTGCAAGGGATAGTAGGGGATCCGCCGACAGGCGGATGTCTCCTCTCGTCTTTGGGCGAGAGGAGACCGACAGCCCCGCATAGCCCGGTCACGCCGATAGGCGTGATGCACCCAAAAAAAATTAAAAAAATTGCTGAAACAGTTCAAAACTTAAAAATCCTGCAAGATTCAGACGAGCTGATTTTCAAATAAAATAAGATATTGTATCTTAGTTAACAGTATAGAATTTATTTTTTGAATATAATGCGTATTTTGCTGATGTTTAATAAAAGTGTTCGCCGGGTAGTTTATGCGCTTTCTGCCTTCTCCCTGCTTATTTTAGGTCTCCCGGCGATGAGTTTTTCTCAGCCGTCGATTTCCTTTGATCTGGACTGCAGTCAGGGCCCTGGGCAAGCTCGATTAGAAGTGGAATCCCCTCTCGGTGGTGACTGGAGCTATGCCTTGAATGATGGAGACTTTCAGGCATCCGTTACATTTTCAGATATTTTTCCAGGGAATCACATCCTTATCGTCCGAAATACGTCCGGTGACCGTGATACCGTGTCATTCAATACGAATTGTGGATTGGAGCAGTTTTCGTGTAGTGATTGTGATCGCTCGGGTACATTTTTTCAGGTTTATACACAAAACGGGGTTATTGCCGGACTCGATTTAGAAACAAATCAGTTTTCCTCCCTGCCGAATAGCCCTGCCGGCTTTCATATAAATGCTACAGGACTAAATCCAAAAGATAGCCTGGCATATGGCATCAAAAGGAACAATTCGAATGAGCTCATAATTGTTGATGCGACCGGAAGAGCTATTAATCTTGGAGAAGTCACAGGACTTCCCATCAGTGATTACACCTCAGGTGACTTTGACTCTGACGGGTATTTGCACATAAAACAAGGCTTCTCTAATTCTATATATAAAATTAATGTAAAAGAAGGGGAGGTAGAAGAAAATTACTTTCTAGATGCTGTAACCCGAAGTAATGATATTGCCTACAGTGCTGTAAATGACCTTTTCTATTTGCTGGATAATGACGGTAGATTATTTTCTTTCTCACAGGAAGATAGGGAAGTTATTTTGGTCGGCTCTTCAGGCCTATCGGGGCAAGTAGGTGCCATGTATTGCGATCGATCGGGAAAAGTGTTTGGCATTATTAATAATAATGGGAGGCTATACGAATTCGACACTTCTGACGCCAGTCCCACTTTCATCATGGTAACCAATAGTGCTTCCTATAATGATGGTTTTAGTTGTCAAACGATATCTTTCAATGAAATTCCTACCCCAGCAGTAGAGCTGGAATGCAGCACTGATTCAGGAGTGGTTGACTTAAATATTACAGAGCCGAGGGGGGATGATTTTGAGTTTAGTGTTAATTCAAGTAGCTATCAAAATCGTCGGTATTGGTCGGGTTTGGCAGAAGGCTCAACGGAGATTATCGTGCGAAAAACAGAATCTTGCCTTGCAGACACACTTATGCTTAATATTTCGGCTATGTTTCATACCGAGGATTTCAAGTCGGAAGAAACTTGTGAGGAGTTTATTAGCGCGAGCGGAATTCGCTGGGATGAATCTGGAACATATAGAGATACCGTATCGAATACCATGGGGTGTGACAGTGTCATAACTTATGATATAACAATACTCGAAAGCTCCGAGTCATCCCAGTCTATTGAAACTTGTGATACCTACGCATGGAATGGAATGATGTTGGACTCTTCAGGAGTCTATGAGTTCATCACTACTAATGAAGTGGGCTGCGATAGTATTGCTCGACTCGATTTAACCTTAACAGCCTTTTTGGATACTCAGTTTTCTGTAGCTACTTGTCGCCCCGTTTCCTCCCCCGATGGTGAGGAGCTGTGGACGGAAAGTGGGGTATTTGTGGATACCCTTACATCAATTTTAGGCTGTGACAGCATTATTACCATTGATTTGCAGATTGGGGATGTTTTAGCTGATTGGCAATTGATGGACCCAACATGTCCCGACCATCTGGTTTCTTGGTTACAAATAGATACGATATCGCATCAGGGGCCACACTATATGATACGAAATGAGATGGACACAGTCTTAATTTCGAGTACCCCTATTGAAATCACCGACCTTCCTCCCGGGGAGAATCGGATTCAATTTGTCTCCTCTGATTCATGTGAAAGCCCTGTTTCTACCATTCAAGTGGAGGAATTGGAATTGCCGGAAATACGCCTGATCGGTCCGGCTGAAATAGATGTTTGTGACCCGCCTACTCTTTACCAACTTGAGACAAACATGCCCGGAGATTTTCAATGGTATTCGAATTCAAGCTTACAGTGCGATACCTGCAGTAGTACAGAAGTGTTTTCCTATCAAGAAGGCGTCATTGGAGTAGATTTTATTGCTGAGAATGATTGCGCTGCGAGTGACGAAATTCAAATCAAACTCACCGGATTAGATGTGCAGTATTTTATACCTAATGTCTTTTCACCCAACGGAGATGGAGTCAATGATTATTTCACCCTTTTCACCGGACGCGGAGAAGTTGATCAAATTGAACTCATGCAAATTTACGACCGTTGGGGCAATCAGCTCTTTGAAAGGCAAAACTTCAATCCCTCTATTGAAAGCCTGGGGTGGGACGGTTCGTTTCGGGGAAGGCCGATGTCAATCGGTGTATATGCATATCAAATTATATACAAATATTGTGATGGTTCCAGGCACCGGATTCATGGTTCTGTTACCCTGGTGAAATAACTTGCCGGAGGATTGGCTTTTTTTGTGAGTTTCATTGGCTATTGCACTTTCCATTAATTGTCATGGCGGTTGCCCAACATTCGATATTTAATGAATAATAGAGCCGATTTAACTCGCCGGTAGAGCCAGGGACGAGATACATTTTGATTGTGTTTGGTTTGAAATTCCCCATGGGCCATCGACCGATCAACCTCCGCCCCAATCAGGTCCAACAACCTATCAATATCTGTGGAGGCTTCCTCCAGACGAAAAACCATTTTGTAGGGCTTGTCTTTGAGGAATTGCTCGATGTTGGTGTTCACGGTCTCCACCATATCTCTGGCACTTTCAATAGTAACTCGATCCAGACGTTTTAAAATCGCCTGATGGTAAGCCGGCAAAATAGTTACACTTCTGTGCCTTCGTTTGAAATAACTTTTTGCAACTGCTTCGGGATCGCGTTTCATAAAAACATAACAGGCATCGGATCCATATCTTTGATCCAAACGGCCCAAAAACCACGCTAAGCGAGTGTCAACTTCAATGTGATACTCCGGATAATCCAGTCTTCCCGGTCCTATTTTTCGACTTTTCGATTCGTGTGCAGATGTATAATTTCTAATATGTTGACAGGCTCTTGATAGCGTGAGTGTTCCTGAACGACCACAACTCAATACAAAAACGTGCTTAAATGGCGGGTGCTTTTTCATTCTTTAGATTTAGATGCTGCAGTGCGCAAAATCCCAATCAATTTTTGAGCCTGCGCATTTCTCGAGAATTGATTGTGCGCTAGAGAGGTTTCTTTAAATCGCAGGGACTGCATGGAATCCCAACGTTCCAAATTCTCAATGATGAAGGTCTTTATTCGCTCTTCCTCCGCATAATCGAACATGCCGGGGCGCTGGCTCTTTTGTAGGACATTCGCAGCATCCCCTTTCTTTGGTCCAACGGCTAAAATGGGCGTGCCGGAAGCCAAATATTCAAAAATTTTGGCCGTGATGATTAGCTCATTATTCTCCGCTATGGGAATCAGGAGGAGTAATAAGTCCGAATCAATCATTTTTTGCACAGCCTCCCGATGAGGGCAATAGGGGTGCAATTCCAATCGGTTGGACAGGCCGTGTTGATCCATTGCATCGCGAATTCCCTGACTTACATTTCCTGTAAAACGGAAAACTATTTTGTTTCCCAGAGGATGTTCGGTCACTACCTCTTGAAAAGCACTCCATATACTTTCAAAAAGCTGATTATCAGTAAAATTTCCCGTATAGCTAACGACAAATTGCTGCTCTTTTGTCGAACTGGGATTCTCTGTAAAGTCCCGTTCGTCGTAGCCATTCATCACCGTGGTGATGGCGCGGGCTCTGTCGGCAAACTCCCTTTGCATCCCATCGCTAATGACAACAACCTGATCGGCGCTGGACAAAACGCGGTTTTCTAATTTCTCATCCTTTTTCCAGGCCAAAGCGGTGCGAAGAAGATGTTTGTTGTAATACACATTCACCCATGGGTCTCTAAAATCTGCTATCCAAAATAGAAATGGATATTTATCTTTTAACCGCAGTCCCACTAAGTGAGTGCTGTGGGGGGGACCTGTCGTTATGATGTGCTCTATATGTTCTTTCTCAATGAGCTCGAGCGCCTTCTGCTCAGCAAAGGGAACCCAGCCTTTTCTAGCATCCGGTATAAATAAATTGGCTCGAACAAAATTACCCACTTGTGATAACAGTGAAGTCCGGGAAGAGGCGTCACCCAGACCGACAGCGGATTGCTTGGGTTTTCCCTTCAACCAATTGTAGATCTTAAAGGGCTCCCGGGTTTTTGTTCGATAGACATAATCGGGGTCATCGCTGATATCGTAAGAAGCATCAAGCGCGGGATAAGTTCCATCGCGAACGGTTAATATGATGGGCTGCACACCAGCTCGAATCAGCTCCTCCACAAAGACGGTCCATCGTTGAATGGCAGGGCCACGACTGGGTTTCCAATAGTAAGTGATGAGCAAAACTTTCTTCAACATGCTGGTTCTTCCTGATCAGCAAAATTAGCGAAAATTTTAGTGCTCTTGAACTTGATGAAGAAGTTGTATGTGTCATCCTATGAGAAATGAAATGGAAGTATCCACTCTAAATCAATAAAATACTTCTTATTTTTGAGCCTATTATTTTTTCATCAAATCGAATACCATCGATCCACAATTGCTTTCTCTAATCACTTCCGGAGGTGATGAAAGACTGGATATTCACCCCAAAACGGGTCGAAATAAATATCATATCAGTTTGATGGACTTCGATTCTTTATTGAGTCGAGGCTCATGCACTGCAAATAGTCTGAACCCCGATAGTATTCGAGCGATAGAAAATGGCTGGAGCTCATTGAAGTTTGAAGGATACGATGCCATAAAAAGTAGACAGCTCGAAAGAGTTTTTCGGCTTTTGTCCCGGGGGTATCAGAATGACTTTGATATTTTCTTTGCCCCTTCCGGCAGTGATTTGGCCTATCTACCCTTTCTCATAGCTCAGGTTTTACATAATGCGAAGGCCATTACTACTTTGACCTCTTGTCCTGAAGAATTAGGTTCGGGAACGCGGCTGGCGACAGAGGGGAAATATTTCTACACAAAAAATGCTATCAATGAGTCTGTCGCTAAAGGAAGCCCCGTCTTCAGAGATCTAAATATTAATGCGCAAAGTTTTCCCGCACGCAGCTCCTCCGGTGAAATTATAGATCAAAAGGAATACATCCGAACGGCTTTGCGAAGAAATTCGAGTAGAGTCAATATCTGCAATCTCGTTGTCGGCAGCAAGTCTGGCATTGAAGATAATTTGAGTATCATTCCCGACACCACTGATGAGGTGATTTGGACAGTCGATTTGTGCCAACTGAGAAACTCCGTTCAGCTCATTCATTGGCTCCTCGATAATAATTGTATGGTGATGCTCACGGGATCTAAGTTCTACCAGGCTCCTCCCTTTTGTGGTGTGATGCTTATACCCAAGGGAATCAGCGAACAAGTCTCTGCCTACAGAGGCACCTTAGATCCGGGATTCCAAAACCTGTTCTCCAGGAATGACCTTCCCTTATCCTGGAGTTACTTACGCAGCCAATTTAAACCCTATCAAAATATTGGGTTATTATTGAGGTGGGAAGCTGCCATTCGTGAAATGGAAAGATTTGAGAATACGAATTACCACATAAGAAATAACATTATTGATAATTGGAATTCTCATGTGTCTCGGGCAATTGACCAACACCCCAAATTTGAGCTCATGCCTAATCAGGATAAAACCAATAGCTCTATTATTTCTTTTAGAGTAAGGGGCAAGTCGGGTGATTTTTTGAACTATGACGAATTGAAAAGGCTGCATTACAATTGCCTACATCATTCCACCGATCGGTTTCAAGGGCCATATGACCACTTCACAATTGGTCAACCCGTAAAATATATTCAAGGTGCATTTATCCGCCTCGCCTTGGGATCTTACGACATTCGGCAATTGATTCTCAACCCCTCTTTTTCAAATGATGATGCTATCATTGAAATTATTGCAGAAGAAAGCCAAACGATCACTCATGACTGATTTTCTATCCATATTCCAACGAGCTCATCGAGAAAACCTCATCACTACTGCAGATGACGCTACGATTTTTTATGATTTAAGTGCTCTGAGAGATCGAATCGCAAAGTTTGAGGTACTATTTCCAAGCCAACACTTACACACCGTAGCTATAAAAACCTGCCCGCTTTCGGCCATACTTTCTGAGATTGGGAAAACCGGATTTGGTCATGAGGCAGCTTCTGTAGCAGAAGTACTCCTTGCAGCTCAATCCTCGGACGCTCACATTGTATACGATGGCCCGGCCAAGAGAAAAGAAGAATTGGAGCTGATTCTCCCTTTGAAAGATCGCCTTATCATCAACGCTAATTCTCTTCAGGACTTAAAAAAAATTATTCCCTTCCCGTTTCCTCATATTGGCCTGCGCATAAATACGCATGTTCGAACCCGGGTCAATGATATTTTTGATGTCAGCCGAAAAAGCTCAAAATTTGGCGTTTCTATTCAGAAAAGGAAAGAAATTATCGAGGCATTTTCATCTATCGAAAACCTCGACAGTCTTCACTTTCACCTTGGAAGTGGCATGAATACCATCGACCCATTTATCGAAGCTTTAAGCCTGCTAGATGAACTTCGTCGGGACGTAGAAATAGCCAGAAAAAAAGTGGGCTTTCGGCCTCTCTCTAATATTGATATTGGTGGCGGTCTTCTTGCAGAATTGCCTGCTTTCGAACTCGAAAAGGCAAAAGCCCTCGGTGCGATGTTACAAAACAATTTTGGTCACCTTTGGAATAAATATACTCTCATCACCGAGATGGGACAATACTTTCATACCCAAAATGCATGGATTTGCACTCAAATTTCCGATATCATTCACAATGAAAGCAGACCGACCATCATAGCTCAGACCGGTGCCAATATGTTTCCCCGGCAGGCCTATACCAGCAATCCCCCTCCTTTTGCCTATTCCATTCTAGGAGCTGCTCCCACAGCTCCCCTTCGGCCGTATGATATCGCCGGTCCCCTCTGTTTTGCCGGAGACATCGTGGCTGAAAATATAAGTTTGCCAGCATCCAAAGCGGGAGATTGCCTGATTATTGATGCTATTGGGGCCAATACCTTTTCTCTCTATTCCATGCATTGTAGTTGGCCTTTTCCCAAAGTAATTGGATATGACGCTCAAGGAGAGAATATGCGCATACTCAAAGAAAGAATGAGTTTTGAACAACTGATTTCGTTTTGGTCCTAGTGTTATTACCAGTAAATAAGTATAGAAAAGTCGCAGCTGGGTTTTGCCCAGATCAAGTGTCATTACCACTAAATAAGTATAGAAAAGTCGCAGTAGATTTTTGTTCAGATCAAGGCGCGATAAAGGAGCAGAGCCTTAGCTCTGTGACTGAAGAGCAACGCAGAGCTGGACAAAAAGATCAAGACTTGGTCTGTAACGGATTTAGTGGTAATGACACTCGGCGCGATGAAGGAGCATAGCCGTACCTCTGTAACTGAAGAGCAACGAAGAGCTGGACAAAAAGATCAATACTTGGTCTATAGCGGATTTAGTGGTAATGACACTAGCCCGTATTTTTTGGGTAAATCCTATACTTCCCTTCTATTTCCCGCGGGCTCATAACCTTAGCTGAGCCATTCTCAAATAGGTCGAATAATAGGGC
>JAWLFI010000122.1:0-7863 GCA_041685645.1 Saprospiraceae bacterium
CTTCATGGTGTTGTTACGGATTCAGAAAAGGCTATTTTATCCGATTTGTTTAATGCTTTTTGGGATAAAGCCAATGAGTTAGGAGCCAATTCTTTTCGATGGGAAAAGGGTGAAAGAGTTGGAGATTCTATTGCGGTGGAGATTTCCATATTCAACCTAAATGATGCTGAATTTGATGAGATGGCTGCATTGTATCCTTCAAACATGGTTTATATCCTTGGCGATATTAGTAAAAAGCAGAAAACGAGAAAGATTAAGTTCAATGGAGAAAAAATCAGACTAGGACCGATGGAGTATATCGCCTATCAAAATCAGGTTGGCGAAAAGGCAATCCTGAAAATTGGGGGTCTCCTCGGAGCGAAAGTCTGGATTGGTGGGAAAGAGAATAGGCCGCCAAGTTTTTATTCTCTAAGTAGCTTTGGAGTGGGGCCAAGTATGCAAGGCCAGGTGGGCCTGTCTTTGAATACTGGCCGTATTTATCCCGCCGAGCTAAATTTTGGTTATTTTTTGATTCATATTCTTTCGGAGCGCAAGTAGCTCTTGCTTAGATTGTGTTTTTTTGATGGTGAAAAAAACTTGGGCAATCTCGTGTTTCTTTCATCGAAGAAATCGAAGGCGGTATTTTCACTTGAAGATCGCAGGAAATATATACATCGATTGCGCTAGCGATGCGAAGTAGGCCCGACCGAAGGGAGGGAGATCCGGCTCTCGCGCAGGGCTGGCAGCGAAGGCCGAGGCCGGAGCCGATCCGCCAGCTGGCGGAGAGCTGCGAAGCGTAGCGCCCCCAAATTCTTTTGGGGGAGCGCCCAAAAAAATAATAAATCCTGGACGAGTCTGGAAATTTATGGGTGTTTTGTGAAACAGGTGAAATTTTTTTATATTGATTGAAAATAAGTAAATACATACTATATGAGCTCACATCAGATCAAGTCCTGGGAAGAATATCAGAAAACGTACCAACAGTCAGTAGAGGCACCGGAGAAGTTTTGGGCAGGAATAGCCGATAGCTTTCAGTGGCGAAAGAAATGGGATGAGGTGCTCAGCTGGGACTTTAAAAAACCGGATATAAAGTGGTTTGATGGCGCACAACTGAATATTACGGAAAATTGTCTGGATCGGCATGTGGAGGAGCGTGGTGACCAGAAGGCGATAATATGGGAACCGAATGATCCCAATGATGAGAATGTGGAGTGGACGTTTAGGGAATTGCTGGCGAAAGTATCGCAATTTGCAAATGTGTTGAAGGAAAAGGGGGTGGAAAAAGGCGATCGCGTATGTCTATATATGCCCATGGTGCCGGAACTCGCGGTGGCGGTACTGGCCTGTGCGCGCATCGGTGCAGTGCATTCCGTGGTATTTGCAGGCTTTTCTGCGCAGGCGCTGGCTGATCGAATCGATGATGCACGGGCCAAGGTGCTACTCACTTCTGATGGGGCGTTTCGGGGTAATAAAGAGATTCCGATTAAGTCTATCGCTGATGAAGCGGTGTCAAAAGTGGATTGTGTAGATACGGTGATCGTGTATCGGCGCACGGAGGCTTATGTCAATATGGTAAAGGGACGCGATATTTGGTGGCATGAAGCGATTGAAGGGGTGTCCGAGACTTGTCCGGCGGAAACGATGGAGGCGGAAGATTTACTTTTTATTCTCTACACCTCGGGCTCAACGGGGAAGCCGAAAGGCGTGGTCCATACTACTGCAGGATACATGGTCGGTGCATATTATACCTTTACTAACGTTTTTAAATACCAGGAGGGAGATGTGTATTGGTGTACGGCAGATATCGGCTGGATTACGGGACATAGTTATATTGTGTATGGGCCTTTATTGGCAGGTGCGACGACCGTGATGTTCGAAGGAGTGCCTACCTGGCCGGATGCAGGGCGATTCTGGGAGATATGCGATAAATATCAGGTGAATCAGTTTTATACCGCGCCAACGGCCATTCGGGCGCTCATGGCGAAGGGCCTGGAGCATGTGGCTGCCCATGCATTGGGGAGTTTGCGGGTAATTGGTTCAGTGGGGGAGCCGATCAATGAGGAAGCCTGGAAATGGTACTATAAATATATCGGAAAGTCAAATTGCCCGATTGTAGATACCTGGTGGCAAACGGAGACGGGTGGCATTATGATTAGTCCCATTCCGGATGCGCATCAAAAACTAAAACCTTCTTTTGCGGCCCAGCCTCTGCCGGGGGTGCAACCAGTGCTTCTGGACCAGGAGGGAAACCTGATTGAAGAAAATAATAAGGAGGGCTTGCTATGCATCAAATTTCCCTGGCCTTCGATGCTGCGAACCATTTATGGTGATCACGAGCGATGTCGCACGGTGTACTTTTCGGCTTTTAAAAATATGTACTTTACCGGTGATGGAGCGAAGCGAGATGCAGAGGGTCGCTACCGAATCATTGGCAGAGTAGATGATGTAATTAATGTGTCGGGACATCGCCTGGGTACGGCCGAGGTAGAAGACGCAATCAATACCCACCCGCGCGTGGTGGAGTCGGCCGTGGTGGGCTATCCACACGAGATCAAAGGGCAAGGGATTCATGCCTATATTATCGTGGAAGGGGAAGTGAAAAGTCCGCAGGCTCTGCGCGATGAAGTTTTGGCAACGGTGAATAAAGAGATTGGGCCGATTGCTAAACCCGATCGCATTCAGTTTGTAGAAGGCTTGCCGAAAACTCGCTCCGGAAAAATTATGCGACGTATTTTGCGGAAAATTGCATCCCGGGACACAGATCGATTGGGCGACACCTCCACCTTACTCAACCCGGCAGTGGTCGAATCCGTCATGGAGGGGGCGAAGGAGTTTTATCCGAAAGAAAAGTAGTTCCCGGGAGGCCGGGTTCTTATAAGAGGACTTTCCCTACAATAGTATCCATTGGCAGTAGGTCAGCCTGATGTGATGTCTTTTACCCATTTAAGGCCGATTTTTCGCATTTCATACCTTAGTTGGACTGAATTCTTCGTTGTTCTACTAGCTGAGTATAGAATCATAGGTTGGCATCATCGCCTTTGGATTCTCTATCTTCCTGAGGTGATACATTGAGAATACATATATTATGAGAATTAGACGAACAAGTGGGATGGACTGGCTGAAAACAGGAATGATCGTTTGTCTGGCCTGGATGGCGAGTGGGCTGTGGGCTCAGGATATGCAGCGGGAAAAATTATTGTTGAATGACCGCATGGAGGAGGGAAAGTCCTTAGAGCTGACCGTTGAGCGTGGCGCTTCCGCCCACGTCTCTTTCTTTTTTGAGTTGCAGCCCATAGATTTTCCTCAACTGCGCTGGCGCTTCGCCGGTGATGGGGAGTGGAAAAGACTGAAAAGAGAGCCCCATCTATCTACCCGGGATTTGTGGTTTTCACAGCTGTTGTACAGCACTGAAAAGGAGGCACAACTGGAAGTGCAGCTCGAAGGGGATCTGAAGGAACCGGTATTTCTTCATTTGTTTTATCCCGGAGAAGTGGAAAACAGAAGGGAAGATCGAGTGGATTTCAGGACGGAAGATTGTGAGTGCCCTCGTCCTGAGATGGAGGATCGGTCGGACTGGTGTCCCTCTTGCCCGGAAAATCCCGCCCCCTTTATTCACGAACCTACACATTTGATCGTGCATCATTCAGACGGCGCGAACAGCAGTCAGGATTGGCCGGCCGTGGTCCGATCTATTTGGGATTTTCACGTCAATGGCCGGGGGTGGGATGATATTGGATATAATTATTTGATCGACCCCAATGGTGAGATTTACGTGGGGCGCGGGCGCGAAGTGCGCGGTGCCCATTTTTGCGCAAACAACGATGAGGCACTGGGTGTCTGCGTGCTGGGCAACTATACTACTACGCTGCCCACATCTACGGCTAGAGATGCCTGGCTGACCTTGTCCGCATGGGCTGCATGCGACTGGGAGATATCCCCTCTGGAGCGCAGTCTGCATGCTTCCTCGGGCCTCAACTTATTCGGAGTTTCGGGACATCGGGATGGTTGTAACACGGAATGTCCCGGGGGGCAATTGTATAGTGAGTTGCCCGATTGGAGAAGTTCCTTACGGGATGAGATGGATGCATGTGCTGAAGAAGAACCGGACTCCTTACAACTGAGTGCAGTGGCCTCCTCTTTTCCTTATCGCGTCCGATTGGAGTGGGAGGGAGGTCCCATAAATACTGATCGGTACCTGCTGCATATTCGAAATACAGAAAGTGGTCTGGCTCGTCAAGAGGAATTTTCGGGCGATGTCACTCAATGCGAAGTAGATGTTCAGGCGGGTGTGAAGTACGAGTTTGAGATTTTGGCTTTTGCTTCCCCGGAAAGCGATGTTCAGCGATCGAATATCGTCGAATGGGAGACTGAAGATTGGAATCCGGAAGAGGAGAGCATTTCGGTGAGCCCTAACCCTGTCGCAGAAACCACTTTTGACCTTGTTCTCACCAACACTTATTCAGGAAATGTGGATGTGTACTGGGTGGGAATGGATGGCCGGGCGAAACAGCTCTCATCTTTCAATAAGCAGAATACGACCTTGAGCGCGAAAATCAATCGATCGGCATGGCCTGCCGGTGTATATAATTTGCTGGTAAGATATGGAGGCCAAACGCAAACGCTGCGCGTGATATTGATATAGTCTAAGTGATCAGCTTTTGTCTTCCTTGCTTCTGCGCTCTATCTCCATAGAGCGATATACTTTATGGAATTGCGGGAGATGGTCCGAAAGTGAAGCGGAATGGGGCAGGCTCAATATGCCACCAAAAAAGTTCCAGGTGCCCAAATTTCCATATACCCCCGGCGTGGGAGACTTCTCGGTTGAAATCCAATAGTATTTTTTATGGAATTCGGTCGTTGTGAGAAACCACTGCTGCTTTTCGTTGTAATAATATTGCTCCATTCCCTTTTTTGAAGCCTGAATTTCAATCTCCGGTCTTTCCATAGCCGTAAATTGACCCGCTTTGAAGTTGAAAAATTCAGTCATGATTTCAGTCGGTGTCAGGGGTTCCTGCTGTGGACTTAGGTATTGACCTAATACGCCTTCAAAGTATCGAAACTTGGTAGGTGTAAAGACTTCAAATGAAACATTGCTATCGGGGGCGCTGAGGTGAAGAAATACTCCCTGACTTACCGACTGATCGAGGAAGGCCGGTCGTTTAAGATCTGCACGCCATAGTTCAGGCATATCAAAATGGAGCTGCGTTTCCTTTTTCTCGTCGATGGAAAGGCTGCTTGTGGTCCAGCTGGAATGTACATTGGTATCTGCCACAAGGGCATTTACAGTCTGTGAGGCGGGGCCGGTATTTGAGCCTTGCCGCATATGCAGAAAGAAATAGCCCGCCAGGCAAAGAACCAGGATAGTAATAAAGATGAAAAATGATGCTTTTTGCATTCAGGTAGCTTGAGATAATAATGGAAGTACGTAGCTGATTTCTAAAATAAGAAATATAAGTACAACAAAGGTAAGTATTGTTTGTGGATCTAGTAAGATTATCTACAAAGTCGATGTCGATTTAGATCAATTGCCGACTCCCGGAGGCAAACGGCCGGAGGTTGACGGGGTTTTGCCGGCTCAGGAAATCACGAGATATCCCAAAGCGATATACAATAAACTACTGATAAGGCCTACGAGAAAGGCATAGGGAAGCTGAGTCTGGACGTGGTCGATGTGGTCGGTGGCTGATGCCATGGAAGAGAGTATAGTGGTATCGGAAATGGGCGAGCAATGATCTCCGAATATGCCCCCGCCCAGTGCGGCAGCGAGAATTGGAGCCAATGGTAATCCCAGCGTTTCCGCTAAGGGCATGGCGATGCCTATCATGATGGCAAAGGTACCCCAGGAAGTGCCCGTTGAAAAGGCGATGAATGCACTGATAAGGAAGACGATGACGGGCACCCAATGGACGGACATCCATTGTTCTGCCACAGAGGCGACATAGCGTCCGGTGTTGAGTTCGTAACAGACCTGACTCAGGGCAAAAGCTAAAACCATGAGTAACGCCAAAGGGAGCATATCGCTCAATCCTTTAATGCTATGATCCACCATTTCTCCAATGCGCATGATGGATTGTAAGCGATATAGAAGTATGGCGAGCAGAATTGCGAGGCTAACGGCGGCCAGTACGGCCGTCGAACCCGACCCTTGTCCAATGGCGTAAAAGAATTGATCCATCCAGGCAGCCTCGGGCCGATCGGCCATAGCGGACTCCCAGCCGGTGTAGGCAAGCATAAGTGGCATGAGGGCGACCATAGCCAATAAGGGTACCACCATGTTGAAGGGGCGAAGGGGAGCACCCTCCTCGGGTGAAGCCCCTGTGAGTTCGGTAGAAAGCATGGGCTTTGCACCGGGTCCGAGTACTTCCCCGGTGGTTCGCACCCGATCCTCAGCCAACTTCATAGCGGCAAAGTCTTTCCCACTCCAAATGATGACAGGCACTAAGAGCAGCGCGAGAATCGGATAGAAATTATACACAATCGAACTCAATAGGAGTTGAAAAGGCTCAGTATAGCCCAAAGTGATGAGCAACCCCATGATAAAAGCTCCCCAGGCATTGAATGGGATGAGGATGCAGGCCGGAGCGGAGCTGGAATCCGCAATATAAGCCAGTTTTTCGCGTGCAATTTTCAGTCGGTCGAATAAGGGGCGAAATAGTGTGCCCACCGTAAGCACAGAAATGCTGCTTTCTACAAAAATAAGAATGCCACTCAGCCAGGCGGCGGTTTGTACCCACTTGCTCGCTGAGTCCTTATCATTGAGACGATGCAATAATTGCCGTTCCACCCATTGTATAAATCCGGCTACACCACCGCTTTTTTGAATGAGCAGAATGAGTGCGCCGACCAGAGCGCCAAAGAGTATAGTGCGCGTTTGGCCCTCGTCCTGAAAAACATTCACAAATCCCTCCAGTGTATTGAGAAACCCCGTCCACAATTGATAGTCAGAGAGTACCCACCAACCGGCCGCAATTCCCGTAATCAGGGACAAGTACACTTTTCGGGTGACCATGGCCAATACAATCGCCACTAAGGGCGGCAGCAAAGAGATCCAGGTGTAGGTGACTTCCATAGGCTATGAAGCATCTCGTTTCAATCGGTCGCTTAAAGATACATTGGTATCTGTTTTACACCAGCTTTTCAATAGATTTTTATCAGCCAGCCATTTTGTGCCATCAAAAAAGGAGATCGTTTTAAAGTCTCTGACTTTATACAAAGAGTGCGCACCATAGCAGGTGCCGATATACAAATGCTCCGCAGCTTGCCCGGATGCAATTTGTGCTGAGCGGGTCATCGCCCACTTTCCAAGGGGGAGTTCGATGCTGAGGTCCAAAAAGGCAAACCAATAGTGCCATGCTTCCTCACTGCATGACAGAAATATCAGGGCCATCAATTGGCCGTCGCGGCGGAATTCTAAGTAGTGGGTGAGATGAGCGTGCTGCCGAATTCGGTCTAAGCGCTCCTGACTTAGTGGACTGCTAAAGCGCTCTTTTGCGTAGTCTAGGCAAAATGAGTCGAGCTCTGTGGTCCATGGGTAATCGATGGTTGAATACATCTTTTCCTCTATATTCTGACCTTCGAATTTTCTCAGCGTCCGCCGATTCTCTGAATTGAGTGAAAAAGGCTGAAGCTCAATTCGCAAGCTACGAGCTAGGTAGTAAATGTCTTTTTTTGGGATTTGTCCGCCCGTGTAGGGCAGAAATCCCTTGCGCAGCAAATGCGCCGGTCGCTCACCTTCCCCGGCTTTGGCATATATAGTGTACCCAAAAGAGTACTCTGCATAATTTTGTGCCATCTCTGACCGAAAAACGCGCATCCTATTTTTTTTCTCAAAATAGAATTAAATCTGAGATTTGGGAAATATGTATCCGGTTTTTGCACAAATGG
>JAWLFI010000123.1:0-7754 GCA_041685645.1 Saprospiraceae bacterium
AAAGCTATCGCTGTAATCTATCGTTTCGTTGAGGTGACTATCGATTTTAACGGCAACAGCGACTTGCAATGGGTCAAATGATATTTGCGTAGCCCAGTTTATGATTCCCGCAGCAATGTAATCTTTATCTCTCGTTTTCAATTCGTCGCCGGGCTTGACTGCTGTTAATATATAATATCCGTTGCTTAACTTCTGTAATGCCTTTCCTATATCCATAATGTCTTTTAGTATATGCAATGAAATGAGTCCCATAAATGTTTAGAAACCGCTGGTAATCAAACGGTTTTACCAGGGAAAGCTGCAACTGTTTGAGTGGAAAGAATCGATTTTTTTCTCTACAGCTTAGAATACATTTATCTCTATCGCCTTTCGTTTTTGATTGGTTTTTATGAGCTGAACGTCAGCACCTGAACAATTTCCACTACATTCCATTACCATTTTAAGTAAATTTAGGATAGTTTTATACCTTAAGCTTCGCCATTCTAGTTCAAATCTAAATTTTGCAGTATCAGTTCTAGATTTATCAGACACAAGAACACCAAAAACCTCTTCTCCCTCGGAGCACCGATCACGCTCGGATTTCTGCTCTTTCTCTTATTCATACAGGCCTGTACGCCAAAAATATCCCCCATTGCTCCCCCGATAGAAGAGCCTGAGGCATTTTCTACGAATCAAGGCGACACGCTCATCAACCAATGGTGGAAGAGTTTTAAAGATGATCAACTCAACCAGTTGATGGACAGCGCTTTTGCGAATAATATGGATTTGAATAATCTGTATCAGCAAATTGTAGCAGCGGAGGCGATTCGCAAATCTCAATCTACTCTATTACTACCGGACATTGACGCGGGGGCTCAAACAGCCATCAGCCGTCCGGAACCCGATTTTGCCGGAGGTGAAAATACTCAGCTGGGGGCTTCAGCCAGTTATGAAGTAGATCTTTGGGGACGCATTCGGGCAGGCGTTCAAGCTGCAGACTTTCGAATCCAGGGCAACTACTACGATTATAAAGCAGCAGCCATGACCTTAAGTGCGAATGTGACGCGGCTGTGGTTTCGTTTATTGGTGATACAGGATCAACTCGAATTGATAAATCAACAAGTGGCTACGAATCGGGAAGTGATAAAACTCATAAAAGCCCGCTTTGGAGCGGGTCAGGTCAAAGGGGTTGATGTCTTGCGACAAGAGCAGTTATTGGAACAAAGCAAGAGCCTGAAATATCAATTTGAAGCGGACTTGGTCCAAACGCAAAATCAATTAGCTGTGCTTCTGGGCAAAGCACCCCAGAACTTTAATATTCCAGAAACTGACAGCTTGCCTACAATGCCCCCTTCTCCTGCAGCGGGCATGCCGCTAGATTTGATTCGCCGACGTCCGGATGTTCAGAGAGAGAGTATAACTTTCTCATGGCGGCAGATCGGGACATGGCCGTCGCTGTGCGAAACAAATTTCCCCGATTATCTCTGAACTTGTCAACTCAAGCTCGATCTAACAATTACAACCAACTCTTCAGTGGTTGGGCATACACGCTCGGAGCCGACATCTTTGCCCCCCTTCTGTATTGGGGGCGACTCCGCGCAGAAGTGGATCGCACCGAAGCTGTTAAAAAGCAACAGCTTTACAACTATGGACAAACCGTTCTAAATGCATTTCGCGAAGTAGAAAATGCCATAATTAACGAAAAGCGACAAAGCAAACAAATAGAGGTTCTTCGCCGACGATTGAAAATGGCACAGCAAACGAATAAGCAGTTGCGTACCGAGTTTATTTATGGCTTCAGCCAGTACTTAGATGTCCTGCTGGCGCAGGATCAAGAACAGGAACTGCAAAGAAACCTTTTAGAGGCTGTGCAGGAGCAATACGAAATTAGAATCTCTCTTTATCGAGCGCTGGCCGGAGACTTTGAACTGCCTCCTCCAAATGCTGAAGCAAATAAAACGCAGAATCAATGAGTAATAAAAAAATAGCCCTGTATTGTGGACTCATCTTTTTGGCTGCCATTGCTATTGTCGTGCTGATTTACTCTTCAGAACCCACGGCGCAAAGTGAAGGAGCTACAAAAAAATCCGCCATGCTCGTCAGCGTTGAGCAGGTGGAAAAAGGCACATTTACTCCACTGTTTCAAGCGACCGGATCAGTAGTCGCTGTAGAGGATATTCAATTAAATTCCCGAGTAAGCGGGCAAGTCATCCGACGGAACCCGGCTTTTGTTCCCGGCGGAAAGGTGAAAAAAGGTACAGAGCTTTTGAAAATAGATCCTGCGGATTACCAGAACGAAATAGAACTTCGGAAAAGCGAACTCATGCAAGCCAAAACCGATTTGGAAGTAGAGTTGGGAAGGCAGAATATTGCCAAGCAAGACCTCAAACTGATCGGTAGCGATTCGCTGACGGAAGACCAGCGGAACCTGGTTTTACGCAAACCTCAATTCTCTGCAGTGCAAGCGCGAATCAAGGCCGCAGAAGCTGCGCTATCCCAAGCGCAATTAAATTTGGACCGCACATCGGTAGTCGCGCCATTTGATGCTCAGATTATTTCACAAACTGTTTCTCTGGGGTCGCAACTCAATCAAGGCGACAACCTGGGCCGCTTAGTGGGAATAGAACACTATTGGGTGGAAGTGAGCCTGCCGGTAAAGAAGCTGAAGTGGCTCCGGTTTCCAACAAACTATCGTGAAACGGGAGCCGAAGTGACCATTAAAAACACTTCAGATTGGGAAGAAGGGGATCACCGAAAGGGATATCTGGTGAATCGCGTCGGCGCCCTGGATCAGCAAAGTCGATTAGCGCGCTTATTTATCAAAGCCCCCGATCCTTTAAATTTGGAAAATAAAGACCAACCGGAGTTAATGATTGGCAGTTTTGTAGAAGTGGAAATCAAAGGAAATCCCATCGAGCAAGTCGTTCGCCTCAAACGCGATTATCTGCGCAGCAAGCAAACCGTCTGGGTGATGGAAAATGAAAAACTGAGCATTAAAAAGGTAAAAGTAAGGCTAATGGATGCCCATTACGCCTACATATCTGAAGGCTTACAAGATGGCGCAAAAGTGCTCACGACCAACATAAGCACTGTAACCGAAGGAATTCCGCTGAGAACGGAAACTAGAAATGACAATCAACAGTAATGGAAAAGTCGCAAGACCAAAAACCAAACCATCGCAAGGGGATGATTGAGTTCATGGCTCGAAACTCCGTGGCTTCAAACCTGCTCATGTTACTGCTGTTAGTGGGAGGGATTTATACCATGTACAATATTCAGAAAGAGGTCTTCCCTCAATTCCAATTGGATTTTGTCAATGTAAGCGTTACCTATCCCGGTTCTTCACCCGAAGAAGTGGAGCAGGGCATTTTAATGCCTGTGGAAGAGTCCGTGCGAGGCATTCAGGGAATAAAAGAAATTGTTTCAACGGCCAGGGAAGGTTCCGGAGAAGTGAGTATTGAACTTATAGCAGGAACTGACCGGATGAAAGCCTTTCAAGACATTGATCAGGCCGTCAGTCGTATTCGCACCTTTCCCGACGATATAGAAGAACCGGAAGTGGTTCTGCAGGATCGGCAACGGGATGTAATGGAGATTTCTCTCTATGGAAATGCCGACATCTGGACTTTGCGAAAAGTAGGAGAAAGATTGCGCAATCAGCTGCTGTCTCAGCCCATGATCACGCAAGTTGCGCTGGACAATGTACCCGACTACGAAACGCGAATAGAAATCTCCTCAAATAACTTGCAAAAATACGGTCTCACCTTGGGACAAGTGGCCGATTTGATTCAAGAGAGCAGCCAGGACGTTCCTGCCGGCGCAGTGGAAACCCAATCGGGGGAGATATTACTGCGCATGAAGGAGCGCAAGCAATGGGCAGACGAGTTTGGAGAAATTACAATTGCCACCTCCGCCTCCGGCGCTCAGCTAAAGCTGGCCGACATTGCTGAAATTACCGATGACTTCGTAGAAACCGGATTTCACGGCCAGTTTAATCAACAAACGGCCATTGGCATGGAAATTTTTCGGGTGGGTGACCAATCGCCTCTCGACATTGAAGATGTGGTTAATGAAGTGATGAACAACTTTCAACTTCCACCCGGAATAAACTACCGCATCGATAGCAACCGGGCCGATGATTATCGCGAGCGACTATCGCTGTTGACTGAAAATGGGCTGTTGGCCATCTTCATCGTAATGTTTATCCTTTCGTTGTTTTTGGAGTATCGGCTCGCTTTTTGGGTGATGATGGGCATGGTTATTTCCTTTGTCGGCGGTGTGATTATCCTTCCATTGATTGGTGTGAGCATCAATATGATTTCCATGTTTGGCTTTTTAGTCGTACTGGGAATTGTAGTGGATGACGCTATTGTCGTTGGCGAAAATGTCTTTGAGTATCGCCAAAAAGGCATGTCCCCAATGAAAGCTGCCATAGAGGGAGCCAAAAACGTGAGCCGCCCCGTCTTCTTTAGTATCATTACAACGATTATCGCCTTTATTCCCCTACTGATGCTTCCCGGCGAAACCGGAAAATTTTGGCAGCCCCTGCCCGCAGTGGTCATTGTCATTCTTGCGCTCTCTCTCATCGAAGCCCTCTTTATTTTACCGGCACATTTAGGGCATATCAAAAACAAGGAAAAAAAAGGCCTCTTGCTAAAGCTCGATAAACTCCAAAAGCGTTTTGCCGGCGGTTTTGAGCATCTTGTGAATCGCTATTATCGACCTTTTCTCAATCTTTGCCTTCGATTTAAATACATCACCCTCAGCATTGCCATTGCTTTGCTTCTGATCGTGGGAGGGTATGGCTATAGCGACCATATGGGCATGATTTTGATGCCTGAAGTAGCCGCCGATGAGATTGAGGCCGGAATTCGCTTACCCGTGGGAACGACCATAGACCAGGCGGCAGAAGTGGCAGAAGAAGTTACGGCCTCCACCCAGAAAATGTTTGAGGAGCACAATTTGTTCGAAGTAGCGGAGGGCATTAAGACCAATGTGCGTGGACAAAATTTTATCGATGTAGAAATTGTCATGCGCCCCCCGGATGAGCGCGACATGTCGGCCAGAGAATTGATTGCCCTTTGGCGCGATAACATTGGCGAAATCCGCGGAGTAGATCAAATCACCTTTGAAGCAGAGCGCGGACCCGGCGGCTACCGGCAAGATATTTCTGTCGACCTCAGCCACTCCGACATTAATGTCCTGGAACGCGCCAGTTCTGTCTTTGTGGAGAAAATGGATGCCTTCGAAAACACCAGGGATGTGAGCGACAACTACAATCGCGGCAAACAACAACTTGACTTTGAACTGCTTCCGGCGGGACGCAATCTCGGCCTCACTGCCAATCAAGTCGGTCGTCAAGTTAGAAATGCCTTTTTTGGCGCCCTGGCCATGCGCCAATTGCGGGGCAATAACGAAGTGGAAATTCGAGTCAAATTACCGCGTGAAGAGCGCAAGGACATTCGGAATTTAGAAGAATTCATTATTCGCACGCCGGGCGGTGTAGAAGTTCCTCTAATGGATGTGGTAAAAGTGGAAGAAAGAGAGGCCTTCACCTCCATCAATCGAAGAAATGGTCGACGAATCGTGAGCGTCGGTATGGATGTGGAGCCCAGCAATAAAGTCAATCAGGTAATTGCCAGCATCAATGGAGAAGTGCTCCCCCAGCTTCGGGCAGATTATCCGGGTTTAACCTGGACCTTCGAAGGCAGCCAGGCTGAAATGCGAGAATCAACCGCCTCACTTTGGGGCACATTTTCCATGGCTATGCTCATTATTTATGTCTTGCTGGCCCTGGCCTTTAACAATTATACCCAGCCGCTGATTGTGATGTTTGCCATTCCATTTGGCGTGGTCGGTGCGGTCATTGGCCACATTCTTTTGGGTTACGACCTTTCTTTAGTCAGCCTCATGGGGATGATTGCCCTCGCCGGAGTGGTCGTCAACGACTCATTGATCATGGTCGATTACGCCAATGGCATTCGAAATAAAAAAAGTGCATTCAGTGCTATTCACGAAGCCGGTTTGCGCAGGTTCCGCCCTATAATTTTGACCACCCTCACCACATTTGGCGGACTTACCCCTATTATTTTGGAGCGCTCCAGTCAGGCTTTTTACATTATACCCATGGCGATTTCTCTGGGTTTTGGAATCGTGTTTGCCACCGCTATTATTTTGGTCATCGTCCCCTGTTTGTACCTTGTGTTAGAAAATGCGAAAGCCTTTTTTGCAGGAGATTCGCCACCCCGGGAAGACCTCTCCACCTCTCCCTAGCCGGCAGAATAACACCTTTTTCAATTCCTGTTTGATATTCTCTTTTCAACTTCTTTTTAGGCCGGCACCGCGCCCGCAGAATGCGGTCGCGGTCGGGCTATCCGCTTGTATGTTCGGGGCGGTCAGCCAGTATCCGTAAGGCTGCGGTGGCTTCCTTGCGGTCGCTACGTCCTCGAGATCGCCTGCGGCGATCCTCGGGACCTCCTCGCTCTACGGCTACAATGGCCGCCCGCCCCGCCCATATCGCTGCTATCCCTGCCGGGGGCTACCCTGTCAAGGCGCAGAACAACAGCAGTACCCTCCGAAAATCCATTCAGCGCCTAAAGGCGGTGACTTTAGGTTGCACTTACATACTGAAAATTGTCTTTTTTCGTGTTTTTTTTGATCTCATGCAGCGTTTCGCTCCTAAGATGTTTTATGTAGGTAGAGCTTGGATCCAAAGTTAATTGTTCGAAACCCATACAAATGAAAATACGAAACTCATGATACATACAAAATGTAAAATTTTTCTCTTCCTAAGTTTGATCGCCTTTTTTAGTCTTCAGAGTTGCGTCGAAGAAGTGGATATTGAGCGGGAATCCATTAACTCAGTATCACCTAGAGAAATCGTGAAATCTAGCATTTACGGAAAGGTGATAGATGAAAATAATCAGGCGATCACAGATGCTGAAGTGATCCTCCAAACTGCCGAAGGCACGAAATCCTCACAAACAAATAGTTATGGACAGTTCGAGTTTTTCAATGTGCGAGTAAAAGCTTCTTCTGCTTTTCTAAAGGTCTCTGTTCCTGGAAAATTCGAGGGCTTCCGACGGGTGGATGTCGTCAAAAATGCACTAAATTATACGGAGATCAAAATGCTAGACAAACAAATCGTGGGCTCTATTGATGCCGGGTCGGGCGGAGCGGTTTCCACACCCTCGGGAGCTCAAGTCCGCTTGCCTGCCAATGGGGTAGTCACTCAAAGTGGACAGCCCTACACAGGATCTATTTCTGTTGCTATGCAATGGATTGATCCTACCGCAGAAGACCTCCACCAACGACTCGTCGGAGATTTGAGCGGGATTGACCTCGAAGGAGATGAAGTGGTTTTAGGTACCTTTGGTATGATGACAGTGGAATTACTCGATAATCAGGGCAATGAATTACAACTCGCGAGTGATGCTCGTGCTGAATTGACCTGGCCCGTACCCTCGGAGCGACTGAGTGATGCCCCTCAAAATATTCCGGTATGGTCTTATGATGAGGGCTTAGGAACCTGGATAGAAGAAGAAATGGCCATCCAGAATGGAAATACTTTTGTGGGCGAAGTCAGTCATTTTAGCTCCTGGAACCTCGATTGGAAAGGACCCACAATTACTTTAAACGGCCAAGTAACCTACAATGGAAATCCCGGAGACATTCTCTCTGCCTTTAGAGTAGACGTCAGTAGTCCGCTGTTTGGATCACGAGGTGGATTTTTAACCTTAGATGGAGAATTCCAGTTTTTAAGATTTCCGGCCGAT
>JAWLFI010000008.1:0-30090 GCA_041685645.1 Saprospiraceae bacterium
TTTGTGCAACAATGTTGCATAAAGGGTTTGTTTTGTTTACATTTGTCTTAAACAGAAAAAACTACATTATGAAAAACCTATTGCTTTTTGGATTTTTATTCATTGGTTTGCTCGCGACAGCTTGTGGTGATGATGATGATGATCACGACCACGATGATGTTACCATTGAATTTTTAGAGCCCAATGACGGTGAGACTGTTGCAGCAGCTGATGATGTGCATATTCATATTCGTGCAACAGCAGAAGATGAAGTTCACGATCTTGAAATCAAAATGCACCCTGAGGATGATGAATCCGATTTGATTATTGATTATGACGCACACTCGCATGAGAGCACTATCGACTTTGAAGAGGATTACGATTTGAGTTCTTATCCTTCAGGAACGGAGTTCCACATTGATGTTAGAGTAGCAAAAGATCACGAGGGGACGGAATTTGAGACTGCAGATCTACACTTTCGCATTCCATAGCATTTATTGAGCCATAAAGAATTATGAGAGTTTCACTTCTCATATTTTGGTTGATTTGAGAGGGCCTTGCAGCCCTCTTTTTTTGTCTTTTGCCCTAAATTCAACGTATTTATGAATATGCATATTTTTTTCTACTTCCCAGGCTGGCTTAGTTGTTTCTTTACCTCGCAGGCAGAGAAATAACTGCACGGAAATGAACGCCTGAAACAATAATGTTCAAGGTGAATTGTACATTAGGGGTAGATACACAGCCTGCCTTGCTTTATCGGGGCCCGTACGTCTCTAAAAATATCAAATTTCACAAATAATTCTGATCTTGCCGCACCCACCTAAACCAGTTGGAGGTGGGCGCTTGACGCGGGATCCTTTGCAGTTCAAACTGAGGGACGATGGGAAATGAATTATTTAGCGATGGGTTTTTTGTTGTGGATAGAGACGCAAATATTGCTTCTGTACCCTGCGGGATGGCCCTGAAGGTACCTTCCCTATTGAATGAGGGTAGCTAGGCGAAAAACGGACAACCTCTGGGAAAAGGCCTCATGCTAATAAATTTGCTGTAAGGTGGAAAGGTGTTGAGCAATCCCTTATGAGTTCATATTCCAATGTGCCATATGGCCGCATTTTTGCTCGACATTCAGTATATAGGCGAAGTTATCGGTTGTTTTTGCAAATTATATTTCACTAATAACAGGTGGTTGATGGAGTATGTGGAAGTTGATTTTGATAAGTAGTAAATTATATTTAGTTTTAAGAAAAATATAGTATTGAAAATTTATCACAATCGTCAAGAAATAAAGGAAATGAGTTTCAGTGCATTAAAGTCGCTTCATCAGCGCTACGTGCGTCTGATTTCCGTTTTACTGATTTTAGCTGCAGCCATTAGTTTATTGAGTATATGGGAAGTGATTGCCTATTATTATACCTACACTGCGCCAGCTATGGTACTTGTTTTGTGGCCCTGGATTATGCAGAGTGCATTTATGGCTCGTCTAAAAAAAGAACAGGCCGCACCAAAATGATGCAGCCCGTTGATTATGATTCAATTGATCCCGATTCCTTTTACAAGCTGTACGTATTGGCCTCAATGAGATCAGCAGCTATTATCCTTCTCAATTTCTTGATGTTTTGTGCAGGGTATTGAGTAAATCGCTGAATGCCCATTTGCATAATCTTAGCTTCGTCGCCTTCGGCAAAGGAAGCCAGGGCATCAGAGGCATTTTTAGATATTCTGAACTGAGCATCGTGAAAGAAGGTTTTTAAAATAGCCTGAAAGACCTCTGATTTTTCGTGGTCTGTACCAATTTTCTTCAATCGTAGCCATAAGCTTTCGCACATGTATAGATCAATGACCATATCTGCGACATTCATCAAAATCTCTTGTTCTTCTTTCAGGTCGTGCTTCCCATCCATTTGATACTTGGCTGCTGCTCCGGCGACCATCAGGACGAGCTTTTTAAAATCATTGAGCGCTTGAGCTTCGGCTTCAAACGGGTCCTTGTTTTTATTCCCGTTCATCGAAGGCATTTTGGTCAATTCTTTCTGCACTTCCCAGGCCGGTCCCACGATGTCAAGATTTCCCTTCATGGCCTTTTTTAGAATCATATTGATCATCAACATTCTGTTGATTTCGTTTGTCCCCTCATAGATTCTGTTGATTCGGGCATCGCGGTAAGCCATCGCAGCCGGATATTCTTCAGAATAGCCATTTCCGCCGTAAATTTGAACGAATTCATCGATTACGTAGTCCAGATACTCCGATCCGGCAACCTTGAGTATAGCGCATTCCACTGCGTATTCCTCAGCTGCTTTTCGGAGTGATTCTTCAAAGGATTGACCTTCCTCGGCCAACTCAGTTTTGAGGTCTTTGATAGAGTCGGATAGTCTATACACCGCACTTTCCAGTGTGAATGTCTTTATGGTTTGTTCTGCGAGTTTATGTTGTATGGCCCCAAAGGAAGAAATAGGCTGTCCAAATTGCACGCGTTCATTTGCGTATTGGACCGACTTTCGTATGGCTTCCTTTTGTCCTCCACAACTGAGAATACCCAGCTTGAAACGCCCGATGTTCAAGACATTAAAAGCAATGAGATGCCCTTTTCCAATGTCCCCTAAAATATTGTCCTTGGGTACTTTAGTGTTTTCAAAGAAGACCTGGCGGGTCGAAGACCCTTTGATCCCCATTTTTTCTTCCTCTTCTCCCAGTGAAATCCCATCGGCGTGGGCATCTACGATGAAACCGGTAAATTTCTCTCCGTCTATTTTTGCAAAAACGATAAATAGGTCGGCAAATCCCGCATTGGATATCCACATTTTTTGGCCATTGAGGATATAGTGCGTTTCTTCCTCGTTGAGTTCTGCATGAGTTTTTCCGGATAGTGCATCTGAGCCGGCTTCGGGTTCGGTCAAACAATAAGATGCAGTGAGTTCTCCACTGCACATTTTAGGCAGGTAAGTTTTCTTCTGTTCTTCGGTGCCAAAATACAAGATAGGCAGCATTCCAATGCCCGTATGAGCTGCATATGAAGTGTCGAAGGAACCGCCGGCTCTCCCTAGCTCTTCTAATATAACGGTTACGGTGTGCGTATCCATTTCCATTCCACCGTACTCTTCCGGTATATGCGCGCCCAATAAACCCAAATCTGCAGCTTTGAGTAAGAGATCTTTTTGATGTTTGAGTTCATTTCCTTTACTGCCTACTTCTTTGGAAACAAAATCTTCTACGGTCTCCCGAATCATCTGTTGTTCCTCATTTAAGTCCTCAGGAGTGAAAACGGATTCTACATTTTGATCCTTGATGAGGAACTCTCCTCCCCTTAAGGTTTTCGCTGCATTCGATTGTTCTGACATTTTATTTGGATTTAATTATATTTTGACGGCCAAATCAAAATAAAGTTTCGTTAAAAATTTACACTAACGTTTCTAAAAGAAATATAATAATTATTTTTGGTATTGTCAATAGTGTATTGAAGAAAAATTGTACCCCGGAAAATATTGATGGTCTTTAGCTTTCTTTTTACTTATTTGATTGGAGTCAGGGTAGGTCATTCATAGTCAGTATATTAAGCTTAGTTTCTCTTGCTAAAAATATCTTTTACAGGAAATTTTCAATCAAAAAATCACATAGCTGAGCAAGAAGAATGACAGGCAAATTTTATTTGGAATCGATCGATTACGGGGATTCAGTTTTCCTCCTCATCGATAATTTCGTATTCCTGATACTCCGTTTCAATGGATTCCCTCGACTCATAGCGATTGAAATAATCTTTTTTCTGCTTTTCGATGGCTCGGTAAGTCAAAGCTCTAAATAAGAGAAAGAAAAGTAGAAATGGAAAACCAATTATGGAAACGACCGTCCAGGTGATACCCGATAAAATATCCCTTTTGTACTTTCTCTGTAGCCAATTGAAGTAGTCGATATATACTTGATACCGGATTACGGCGATAATGACAGCCAGAACCGGAGCTACAAAAAGCATAATGGCATACAGTCCTTTGATCAAGTAGTAAAAGCCCACCATGAGCAAAATGAAAAATAGTACACCAATAATAAGAGGTAAAGGGTTATTGTTGGTTGTTCTGTACATCATAAGATTATAACGGTTTTCATGAAAACGATAAAAACGCTTAAGTAGTATTGGAAATCAAACACAAAAACCAGGGGAAGTGTTTATGGGCGCTTATTCTGCTACGCTTAAGAACTGACTCTCATACAAGTTTTTATACCAACCATTCTCAATTTCTAAGAGATCATCCGGGGAGCCAAATTCCTTGATCTCTCCCTGATGCAAGACAAGTACTTTGTCAGCATGCTTGATGGTTGAGAGACGATGGGCGATAATGATAGATGTTCTCTTTTCTATCAGGGTCTCTATAGCATGTTGAATAATCGCCTCAGTTTCCGTGTCAATGGAACTCGTCGCCTCATCGAGTATTAGAATATTGGGGCTAAATATCAGTGCTCGAACAAAGGAAATCAATTGTCTTTGTCCCATGGAGAGATTATTTCCTCTCTCACTGACATAGAAATCGTATTGATCCGGTAATTCCTCAAAAAATTCATGTGCTCCGATCAGTTGTGCAGCTTCCACTACTTCTTCCCTTAAAATGCTGGGGTCTTTTAAGGTGATGTTGTCCATCAAGGTACCGGTGAACAAGAACACATCCTGAAGAACTATGGCCAGGTGATTTCTCAGATTGTTCAACTTGTATTTTTGAATGGGAATATCATCGATTTGGATTCTTCCTTTTTGGATATCGTAAAACCGATTGATGAGGTTGATGATAGTAGTTTTACCGGATCCGGTGCTTCCGACGATGGCCAGGGTCTCTCCGGGCTGAACGTCAAAAGTCACGTCTTTGAGAATGTACGATTCATCGTCATAGGAGAAATAGACCTTATCAAATTCTATTTTTCCATCGAAACTATCCTTTTCAATATGGCCGGCATCCTGAATAATTTCAGTATTATCCAGTACGGAAAAGACCCTGTGCGAGGCGACGAGCCCCATTTGAAGGGTATTGAATCGATCGGCTAACATTCGCATGGGGCGAAACAGCATATTGATATAAATGGGAAAGGCAATTAACACACCCAGTGTGAGACTTTCATTTAAGACTCCTTTGGCCCCATACCAGACTAAAAGCCCCAAAGCCGCAGCGGAAACAATTTCGACAAAGGGAAAGAAAATGGCGTAATAAAAAATGGATTTCAGGTTGGCTTCCGTATAATCTCTGTTAATCGACTTAAATTTTTGCGCCTCTTGCTCTTCTGCGTTGAATACTTGAACGACGCGCATACCTGAAATGCGCTCTTGTAGGAAGGAGTTCATTTTTGATATTTGATTGCGCACCTTCTGATAGGATCTTTTCACTCCCTCTTTGAAATAATAGGTGCCGATGAGAAGGATGGGCATGGTAGTGAGGACAACCAAAGTGAGTTGCCAGGAGGTGTAGAGCATGATTCCCAGCACGGCAAAAATACTGAGTACATCAGCGACGATGGTAATGACGCCCTGCGAAAAAGTTTGGTTGATGGTCTCAATATCATTGATGGTTCTCGTCGTACTTTGCCCGATGGGTGTTCGGTCGAAATAGCTGAGCTTTAATCTTATGAGATGGTTGAATACTTTCTCCCTTAAATCGCGAATAATGGACTGTCCGAGGTAGTTCGTGCTATAGATGAATCCGTACCTCATGAATGCCTCCAAAAAAAGAATCACAAAAAGTAAGCCGGTCATGAAGATAAGGCCCTGGTAATCTGCATTGATTATTTCGTTATCCACCATCTGATTAATGAGGAAGGGACGCAAAATACCAACGGGAGCAAGGAGAACCGCGAGTACGCCGGCGAGTATAAAAATGGTTCGGTAAGGAGCCGCCTGGCTGATCAGCCGAACAAATGTGCCAAAGCGAAATCCTTTTTTTTCTTCTGCCATAATTGGTCAACAACTAAAAATCAAAGTTAGTTGAAATATCTTTGAGATAATAGGTGTGAGGGGGATAAAACACAATGTGGGTCAAGATCTACTTTTGCCTTCGACCATGAAGCTGTAATGCATGGATTCAAAGCAGTGGTTATTTCCTCTGCGGCTTTCAGTGGGAGGCCGTTTTTTATTTTATCTTCGTCTTTGTAATAGCAAGATATAATTTTGAGACCAGAAGATATTCGCGTTTCCTTTGTAGTCCCTTGTTATAATGAGGAGAGTAGATTCAAGCTTTTGCGTCGGTCTTTTGAGGATTTTGACGAAAAGGCAAGTGCCCCTTATGAGCTGATTTTGGTAGATGACGGAAGTACCGATAATACCGCTGCTGTGATGAAAGCATGGGAACGGGAAGGTAGATTGAAGCGAGCTCAAATCCGCCGTATTCACCTTCGTCCCAATCGGGGGAAAGGCAATGCACTAAAGGCCGGCGTCATAGCGGCCGAAATGGACTGGGTACTCACCCTTGATGCTGATATGGCAACGGAACCCCATCAGTTATTGAAGTGGCTCCAGTCCGGCCTGGTATTGGAGGAGGATACGGTATATATCGGATCGCGGGTGCACGATAAAGCGGAGGTAGAGGCTCGGTGGATACGCAAAATTACCGGGGGGATTTATAATTGGGTAACGAGAATATTCACACCCATTCGAGAAAAGGACACTCAATGCGGGTTTAAGCTATACCCAAGGGAGATGGGGCAGGAGGTGTTCGGGAAATTAAAAACACCCGGCTGGGCGCACGATATTGAAATTTTATCCCGAGTGGTGAGGGAAGGAGGACGCATTGAGAGTTGGCCGGTACATTGGGTACATAGAGAAGGGGCAAAAATAAGTGTACTCAAGGATGGGTTGAAGATGTTTAAGGAGACCATAAAAATAGGACGGATGATTCAACGGGAATACAAAGTAAAATAAGGATATGAATAGAAGACTGACAAATATCTTGCGATTTTTTTTAGACGAATGTCTGCCTCCGATTATCAGGGATAATAAGTACTTTATGTATCCCTTGATGTACATTTGGTTTAAGGGCAAGAACATCTCTGCCATCATGAACTTTAAGTCAAATGTGTGGAAAATGTCCCACGAGGAATTTGTGGATTTTTACAATCAGAGAGATTCCATGGCGAAGGATAGACCTACCGATTTATCCGAGCAGAGTATTGACTATATGTTGGATCACTTTGATCCGGAAGCAAAGACTTTGTTGGATGTGGGTTGTGGCAACGGATACTGGCTCGACAAGGTACATCGCGCTCATCCGGGATTGGCTTTGACGGGCTGTGATGTATTGGATGAAAAGCCTTTTTCTTCGAATGAGATCGCTTATGAGGAGGGCAACATAGAGGCGCTTCCTTTTGCGGATAATTCCTTTGACATTGTAAGTTGCCATCACGTATTGGAGCACGTTATCGATTTGGAGGCTTCGATTCGGGAGTTGAGAAGGGTTGCCCGCAAGCAAGTGATCGTGGTCGTACCCAAACAGCGATATAATTACTATACTTTTGATGAGCACGTTCGCTTTTTTCCCTACAAAGCGTTATTGGAGCACAAGATGAAAATGAAGGAGTCGCATTGCGAGGAAGTTTGGGGTGACTTTGTCTTCATCGGCCGACCGGCTACTGACTAAGGCGTTTTTTTCAGGACATATATCCTTCATCGGCAAAGGAGAAGTATTGATCTCCTGCGATGATGATATGATCCAGGACTCTAATGTCCAGCATTTTTCCCGCCTGATTTGTCTTTTTTGTAATGCTTATATCAGCTTCGCTGGGCTTATTGTTGCCGGAAGGATGGTTATGTGCAAGGATAATGGCGCTCACATTGTGTTTGAGGGCCTTATTAAATATGATGCGAGCATCAACGACTGTTCCGGAAATACCTCCCTGGCTAATGCATTCCTTTGCGATGACTTTGTTGGCCTGATTGAGAAAGAGGACCCAAAACTCTTCGTGATGGAGGTCTCTGAGACTGGGAGCCATGATATTAAAAACGTCAGTACTACTTTTGATCTGGGGTTTTATTGAGAAGGTCGCTATTTCCCGCCTTCTGGCCAGTTCCATGGCAGCGCTGAGAGTTATGGCTTTGGCGGGGCCGACGCCTTTAAATTGGGTAAAGTCAGATAGAGATAAACGGCTCATTTCAGCTAAATTGCCATCTACAGATTGCAAGATTTCCCGTGCGAGCTCAACGACATTGAGTCCCTGTCGGCCGGAGCCCAACAGAAGGGCCAGGAGTTCTGCGTCTGAGCAGGCCCGGGGCCCATTTGTGCTGAGTTTTTCCCGGGGACGTTCTTCTTTTGCCCATGATTTGAGGGTAGAGTTTTTGTATTTCACTGCTTGTATTTTATCATGAGTGTATTTTCATGGGTAATTCGTTCCAATACACATCATCCGTAAGCGCTGTGCAAGGGTGGCGGCGCAGCCGCCAGACCGAGAGCGGGAGCGGCTTGTATTGCCAGGATTTTGGCAGAATATTTTTCTCTGGTGAGAAGCGAGACCAGGCTCGAGGGCCGAGCGAATAGCGAGCCCTGGAACATAGCGACACCGCCCGTGGCGGTGATACGGCCAAAAAAAAGATAAAAAAAAGCCTCCTTGAAGGTGAAGGGGAGGTCCAGTCAATTTGTGCTAAGATAAGGCATGTTCGAGGTCCGAAATGAGATCTTCCTCATGCTCGATGCCCACGCTCAGTCGGATCAAGCTATCGGTGAGACCAACGGCTAAGCGCTCGTTCCGGGGGATGGCGGCATGGGTCATAGTCGCGGGGTGTCCGATGAGGGATTCCACACCTCCCAGAGATTCTGCCAGTGCAAAATAATTCGTGTGATTGAGGATTTTGTTGGCGGCTTCGGTCGTATCATCGTGAAGGTCGAAGGAAACCATACCACCGAAATCTCTCATTTGCGCTTTGGCGATATGGTGATTGGGATGATCTGTGAATCCGGGGTAGTAGACATTATTTACCGCGGGGTGATCTCTTAAGCTTTGTGCTATGGCGCGGGCATTTTCACAAGATCTTTGAACGCGTAAGTGCAGGGTTTTTATGCCTCTCAAGGCCAGGAAGCAATCTTGTGGTCCGGGGACTGCGCCGACAGCATTTTGCAAGAATTTGAGGGTTTCAAAATGTGTTTTGTGTTTACAAGCGACGAGTCCGAGGACCAGGTCGGAGTGTCCGCCGATGTATTTGGTGGCGGAATGCATGACTATGTCTGCGCCCAAATCGAGTGGGTTTTGCAGATAGGGTGAGGCAAAGGTGTTGTCCACACAGGTCATGATGCCCTTTTTTTGCGCCATATCGCAAATACTCTTGATATCGATAATTTTCAGCATGGGATTGGTTGGCGTTTCAATCCAGATGAGTCGGGTATTGGCTGTGATGGCTTTTTCTACTTCTTCAGCGGAACTCATGGAAATAAAGGTGGATTTGATGCCCAGGGGTTCAAAGACCCGGCGCATCAAGCGATAGGATCCTCCGTAGATATCATTTGTGGAAATCACTTGATCCCCTGGTTTGAGCATTTTCAAGATGGCATCAATGCCGGCCAGTCCACTGCCAAAAGCGATCGCCCCACATCCATTTTCAAGAGCGGCGAGGTTGTTTTCCAGTGCTTCACGCGTGGGGTTTTGCGAGCGGGAGTATTCAAATCCCTTGTGCTGTCCGGGGGCATCCTGGACGTAGGTGGATGTCTGATAAATAGGCGTCATGATGGCGCCTGTAGAGGGGTCGGGTTTGATGCCCGCGTGAATCGTTTTCGTTTCGAATTTCATGAAGATATTGTCCTTGGGCTATTTTCTGTGAAAAAAAGTAATATGAACCCTTATAAAAGTTCTACAGCTGCCCGGTGAATATGTTCTGGGCTCAGGCCATATTTTTCTAAAAGGTCTGCGGGTTTGCCACTCTCCCCGAAGGTATCCTGGGTGGCGACAATTCTCATCGGGCTCGGTTGATGGAGCGCCAAATACTGAGCTGCCATATCGCTCAAGCCACCGAATCGGTTGTGTTCTTCTGCTGAGACTAAGCGTCCGGTTTTCCGCACGGATTCGATGAGGAGATCCACATCGAATGGTTTTATCGTATGAAAGTTGAGGACTTCGGCATCCACACCTTCTTTTTCGAGACTACGGGCAGCTTCGAGGGCATACCATGTCATGTGTCCCGTGGCCAATAGGGTGACGTCTTTTCCCTCTTTGAGTTTTTGTCCTTTTCCTATTTCAAAGGGCATATCCTCGGGTATAAATACGGGCCAACCGGGGCGGCCAAATCTGAGATAAACTGGGCCGTCGTGATCGGCGATGGCCAATGTAGCTGCTTTGGTCTGCGCATAATCGCAGGGGTTGATAACCGTCATACCGGGCAGCATTTTCATCATGCCGATATCTTCGAGTATCTGGTGAGTAGCGCCATCTTCGCCTAGCGTCAGGCCGGCGTGAGAGGCACAAATTTTGACATTTTTTCCAGAATAGGCGATAGATTGCCTGATTTGGTCATAGACTCTGCCGGTGGAAAAATTCGCGAAAGTGCCGGTAAATGGAATTTTGCCGGCTGTGGCCAGCCCGGCGGCCAGACCCATCATATTGGCCTCTGCGATTCCGACTTGAATAAAACGATCCGGGAATTCTTTTTTGAAGGCTTGCATCTTGAGTGATCCCAGGAGGTCGGCGCAAAGTGCGACGACCTGATCATTTTTTTGTCCCAATTCGTGCAATCCGGCGCCAAAACCGTCCCTTGTTGCTTTTTTATCGTATGCTTGATACTGATCCCACATAATTATATCTATTGCTTATTGATTGAATAATCTCCCAGTGTTTCGGGGAGTTGTTGAAGAGCGGCTTGTAATTGTTCGTCATTGGGGGCGATGCCGTGCCATTCGTGCGATCCCATCATGAAATCTACTCCGGCGCCCATTTCTGTTTGCATGAGAAGAAGCTGGGGTTGTCCCTGCCCCACTCTGCTTTTTGCTTCTCGAAGAGCAAGAAGGGTGGTTTCCATATCATTCCCGTCGAAAGTATGCACACTCCAGCCAAAGGCCTTCCACTTTGCTTCCAGGTCGCCGAGGCTCATGACATCGTCGTTGGAGCCATCGATTTGTTGTCCATTCCTGTCCACGGTAACGATGAGACGGTCGAGTTTGTAATGGGCGCCAAACATGGCTGCTTCCCAAATTTGACCTTCTTGTAATTCTCCATCGCCTGTCAGAGCCCAGATAATGCTGTCGTCTCCATTGAGTCGCTTGGCATAAGCGGCTCCCATGGCTACACTGAGGCCTTGTCCCAGTGAGCCGGACGCCACTCTGATGCCCGGTAAGCCTTCATGAGTAGCGGGATGGCCCTGCAAGCGAGAGTCGATCATTCTAAAAGTGGCGAGTTCGTCCACATCAAAATACCCGGAACGCGCTAAACTGGCATACCACACGGGGGAGATATGGCCATTGGAGAGAAAAAACAGATCTTCTCCGTGACCTTCCATGTTGAATTCCGGTTTGTGATCCATGATTTCAAAATACAGCGCTGTAAAATAGTCAGCGCATCCCAAAGACCCTCCGGGATGCCCCGATTGGGCTCGGTGAACCATTCGGACTATATCGCGACGGATTTGCGTGGCGGTTTGTTGTAATTGTTGGATGTCGGGCATATGAATTTGTTTTGAAGACAAAAATAAAAAAAAGGCAATCCGCAGAAGAGCAGATTGCCTTTTAATTGTTCCATTATTAATGGATTAGTTGACAGCTTCAGACAAGCCTTTTCCAGCTTTGAATTTAGCTACGTTTCTCGCTTTGATTTGAATTTCTTCACCCGTTTGTGGGTTTCTTCCTTTTCTAGCTGCTCTTTTAGAGACAGAAAATGTTCCAAAACCAGGTACAGAAACTTTTTCACCTTTCTTCAAAGATTTAGTTACACTCTCAAGTGTAGCTTCTAAAGCCTTTCCAGAATCTGCTTTTGTCAATCCTGAATGCTTAGCGATGCTGTCGATTAATTCTCCTTTGTTCATTCTTTTAGTATTTTATTTGTAAATTCGATTTAATGCAAAAGTGGACTATTGATCTGACATTTCAAACTTTTTGAGCGTATTTTTTCTGTAAACCCCTTATTTTGTAAGGGTTTGAGCGGATTTAGTGCCAAAATGTTGAATGTTTAAGGATTTGCTAATCAATTAGATACAAAGAAAAAAAAGGTAATTATGAGCTTGAGAATAAATTGGAAAAAAAAGAACTGGATTTGGGTCGGATTATTGGGTTTTGGCCTGTTTTTAGGTACTTCCGCTACTTCTTGTTCCCCCAAATCGGGCTGTAAGGCTACAGAAAACATGGGACCGCCGGTAGATAAGGATGGGAATCTATCCGGAAAACGCGGAAAAACAAAGTTGTTTAAAGATTAGATTCCTGAGGAAAAGGAGTTGAATCACGAAGTGTCACGAAGGATTCAGACTTTGTGTGCCTTAGCAACTTACTTTAGCGTTTTCGAGGTAATAAAAGATATTAACCACAAAGTGGCACGAAGGATATCGCAAAGAATCAGGAAGGATCGAGGCTTGGATTCCTTCTTGGTGTAGTGGGTGTCCTGAGTGGTGAAAATTTTCCTACGCTCTTTCCTTTTTCACATCTCAAGTTATTAGCGGGTGCTCTTTTCTCCCAGCTTTTGAAGCTGTTGAGCGCATTGGTTGGTCCACCAAAGGAACAGGACCAGGAGTAAACCGGGAAAGACGACCAACCACCAGGCCTGAAAAAATTGTCTGGCATCGCTCAATAATCGACCCCAGGATTGCACTTCTGCACCCAGGCCAAAGCCCAGAAAGGACAATGTAGCCTCAATACTCACTGCGCCGGCAATAGAAAAGGCAGCGTGCACGCTGATGGGCACGAGGATGAGGTTGATGAGCTGAGTGCGAATAATCCATAAATCTGACATCTTGAGATCTCTCAAGCTCTGTATCCAGGAACTATTCGCCCAGCGACTCATTTCTGCCCGGATCAGGCGGGCAAAGGTCGGCCACCTGAAAAAGGCAATGAGAAGGGAGAGATTCCAAATATTCCAACTGTCAATGGTAGCTGACCAGGCCAGCAAGACGAATAGGGCCGGCAGACTATCGAATAATTCAATGCCTTTCGTCACCCATTGGTCTATGGGGAGGGACCAGTTGTGCCGACCTGCTGGCCAAAAGTAAATCAATAAGAGTAGCAATCCTACACTGACGAGAATAAGAGGTAAAGACAGGAGATGAAAGAAATAGAGATAGATGAGTATGACCAATAGCAACATTCCACTCAGCCATGCTGCGGGCGGTCGTCTCAGTCTCTTATTGCCATAATAAGCAGCGGAAGCGCCCAGAAAAAATCCGACACCCAGAGCAAACAATACACTGATGGCACCAATGAGAAGTGCATATCTCGTTCCGTACACCAGGCCGGCAAATACATCTCTGGATTGACTATCCGTTCCCAACCAGTGCACGCCTTGCCCTTCCTCTGTCATAGGCGGCTGGAGATAGAGCCCCTCCGGGGACAGGGTATTGGCCCCGAAGGACACGATGGGGTTTATTATTTCCCGGGCTTCCCCCGGCGTTTGATGTTCAGTGGAGGACCCCCACTCTTTACAGGCACCACAATGCCATTGATCATTGAACTCGTAAAGTATCGGATCGTCATTCGCAATAAATTCTGCTCCCACAGCCAGGAGGAGCAGAAAGGTAGCGATAGAATAAAGAATAAATTTTTTCATCGCTTATTTTTCACTCCATTGAATTCTTGGGTCGAGATACAGACTGAGTTGATCAGCCCCCCATCGACCAAGCCAGGCAAATATTCCAATCAGCAGGATGGTGATTATGACTACCGGCCAATCCTGTGCGATGAGTGACCACCAGATGAGTCGCCCCATTCCGGGAATATTGAACAGCACCTCTATAACTAGAGAGCCCGAAATAAGAGCCGGCAAAGCGGCTCCCACGAGTGTAATCATGGGCAAGAGTGCGTTGGGGAGGGCATAGCGCAGAAGCACCTTTTGAGTAGATAGTCCCCGATGGCGACTAAATGTTATATAGGGTTTATTCCACTCGGCTTTTAGCGTATCTTCAAAGAGTCGCGCGAGATAGCCGAATCCACTGATCCAAATGCAAAGTAGCGGAAGCGCGAAGTGTTTCACCCCCAAATCAGAACTGGCACCCGCTGGCAAGGGAAATATTCCCTGTGGTTGGGTGAGAAAAGCAATGGCCAGGGCAGCGAGCCAAAACAGAGGAGCTACATAAAAGAGATAGGCTAATTGTCGGCTCATTCTCACCGCAAAAGCATCCGGGCGGAGGGCCCACCAACTGCCAATTGGTATGGCAGTGAGAAACAATAGGAAAAGCGAAGCGCCATTAATCATTAGGGTGTAGGGCAATGCCGCTGAAATCTTTCGATTAACAGCCTGCCCATCGACCCGCGAGTGGCCCCAGTGGCCGGTAAAAAACGATTTCCATTGCAGGTGCCACCGGTTGTGAAGGCCATGCCAATACAAGTTGGGCCAATAGGAAGTCGAGTACTCCTGACAAAGAACCGCTATCGTGTTCTGTAATGGTTTAGTGGGCGATTCGACAAGCTGTAATGCAATGCACAAATCTTTTCTTTTGTCGAGTTCCAGGATTTTTAAATACCGATTGGCTTTTTCCTGCGGCACGGAAGCAGCTATACGGCTGATTTCATTCCTCAGGGAAAGAATGTGCTTTCCGGGCACTCCCTCTTCCAATAGACTTCTGGCCGCATTTCTTTCTCGTAGGGGAAGAATTTCGTGGTAGTCTGCAGGATAATTGTTGGGTCGAAGAGAAAAGTAGAACAGGGGCAGATCGAGGTCTTTTTTCTTGCCGTTGCGAATGATGCGTTGCCTGTCCTCCCAGGGGTTTTGGTGCATGGGAAGAGCAGATGCTCCGGAAAAGTCAACTTCATCTGCTAATTGACTGCTTCTATTTTGAATAAAAAAAGCGATCCAAGCAATGAAGAGTAAGCTCAGCAATAAGCTGCCCGGCACTGACAACCACTTATTGAGCGCGCGGAGATTCATAGCTTGATGTTTCTATGGCATTTTCAAAATACCCCGGTTTCATGGCAGTGAGGGGTAGATCCCAGCTGCGTTTTACGAGAATGGGTTGCAAAGGCGCTGCCAATAATAGTATGGGCTGAGCCTCCATGACCATTCGCTGAAATTTCCGATAGTGAGGCATGGCCTGCTCGGGAACTGCCGTATTGCGTATTTTCTCTATGACCATATCAGAAGAATCATCGCCAAATTGAGTATAGTTACCTCCCCCGCCACCAATGTTGTCGGTGTGCCAGCTCTGATAAGGGTCATAGGGAAAGGGAGAGGACCGAATCGAAAGAGGAGTCATTTGAAAGGTGCCTGCTCGCATGGTTTCCAAAATGTTTCTAAAGGGTTGCGTTGTGATTTCTATATTCATACCTACTTTGCCGGCATTTTCCACCAGATTGAGCGCTATAGATTGACTTAAAGCACTCCCGGTAATCTGTAGGTTGAGATCAAGTGAAATCCTCTCTCCATCTACTGTTCTTTTCTCTCTAATGCCGTTGCCCGAGATATCCAACCAACCATGGTCCTTCAGAATTTCCTCGGCCTTTTCAAGGTCAAAAGGTGTCACGGAAAGAGTAGAATCGAAAAAGGGCTTGGCCGGGTGGATGGGAGAGCTGGCTGGAATCCCATGCCCCTGCAGGACTTCATCGATAAACTGATCTACATCGACCAGATGGGCTAAGGCCCGACGAACTCCTTTATCTTTCAGTACCGGATCATTCGTATTGAGCAGGACGACGTACTGATTGAGTACCTGAGTGTAGTGTATCTCATAATTTTTCATCGTCTCTACTTCCTTCCGGAGTTCTCTCACTTGCAAGGGACTAATGTCGCTGAGAATGTCGATTTGTCCCGACTTTAATAGTTGAATAGCTGTCGATTCATCCGGAATGATTTCATAGACCAGACTTTGGGGGCGAGCTTCCATGAGAATGTGCTTTTCGGGTAGATTCGCACCCCACCAGGAAGGCACTCTTTTCAATCGTATATACCGTCCCGTCTCCCATTGATCGAGTTGATAGGGCCCGCTGCCCCGGACTTGGTCCCGGCTAAATGCAGCGGAGGTGATGCGCTCTACCCAGGGCTCCAAAGTTGGAGGTACGCTGTCGAGCTCTTTTAATTCACGCAAAGAGTAGGATTTCAATAAGCCCTCCTCATCGTAGTGATAGGCAGGGAATACGGTCAGGCCGCCAGTCGCCGGCAGCGCCAATATATAAGATTGAGAGAAGTGGAAGGAAAATGACAAAGAATCCGCATCAGAATAGCTGACGGAATCTACCATGTCAAAATAAGAGCGGAGATTACTCTGCTCCATGCCGGGAGCAAAAATAGCTTTGATGGTGAATTCGATATCTTCAACTGAAATGCGGGAACCGTTGGGCCAGCGGGCATCCGGACGCAGTTCAAAATCGATCCGCATTTTATTACTATCCACCATTTGGACATCCGGCACTTTTTTTAACAAAATTGGCTCCAGTTCAAAGGTTTCAGGGTGAGGAGCTAAGAGTGGCAGAAAAATCTTTGACTCTATCTGTTGACTGATTCCCGTTTTCGATAAAAGAGGATGCAGGCGGTCGGGCTCCTCCTGGATCCGAATCGTAATTCGATCGACCTCTTCGGCCTGATGATTATCCGTGCAGGAAAGAACTGACAGGACGAGGAGAAGAGCCCATCCTGAAATAATTGTGAATCTTAGGGTGCGTGTCATATCCTAAAAGTAGCTACTTTTGGCGGTATTTAAAAGTTTTTTCTTGCCTCTCTCGAGAAGCCCTGCATAAATTTAAAACTGAAGTGGGCTCTAAAGCCGAAAAATGCAAGCATTTTTCGCCCTTCGGGCCGAATAAAATTCAAATCCTTGATTTGTAATATTTTACAAAAATTGTCTGGAAATGCACTTCCAAATCAAGATACCCAAATTTGGTTCTTAACATTTGAATGAGTTCGAGGATTAACCCATTGATAAACGATTGGTTTCCAATATACAATCATAAACATAGGTAATCCTTGTCCTAAAATTCATGAATAATTCGGGCTAAGCCTGCGACAATATTTATGATTTAGTTTATCAATAAAGCGAGTTAACTTCCTCATATCGGTGGGATTCTACCCCGGATACTCCCTGAGATTGCTGGCTGGAATCAAAAACTTTGTAGGCATAGATTCAGTTGTATGTATATGAGTAAAAAAGTAATCATCGCCGGTGGAAGTGGAATGATAGGAGGAGTTTTGACGAAACTATTATTAAAAAATGGATACGAAGTAAGTTGGTTATCTCACTCGGGCAGTTCCGGGCCGGTTCCCGTGCATGCATGGGCGCCGGAGAAAGGAGAGTTGCCGGAACGAGAGATTCGGTCGAGCCATTATATTATCAATCTGGCGGGAGCCGGCATTGCAGATCAGCGGTGGACTGAAAGGCGCAAGGAAATCATCCGTTCCTCCAGAGTGGACGGAAACCGCACCATCGCACGTCTTTTGAAAGAGGATTCGGGGCGCGTAGAGGCCTATCTATCCTCGGCAGCAATGGGCATCTATGGAGATCGCGGAGACGATTGGTGTAAAGAAACAGATCGCACCCCGGGCGAAGGTTTTTTGGTGCAGGTTTGTCGAGATTGGGAGTCGGCGATTGGTGAAGTGCAGAGCACAGGCGTTCGGACCGTAGCTTTTCGAATAAGCGTAGTGCTGTCGAATACAGGCGGTGCTTTACCCAAAATGACAGCGCCGATGAAATTGGGGGTTGCGAGCTATTTTGGCTGGGGACAGCAATATTATTCATGGATTCACATCGACGATGTGGCCCGCCTTTTCCACTACGCTATGGAAAGTAATTTGTCAGGAATATTCAACGCGGCGGCTCCAGACCCCAGAAAGATGAAGAATTGGATCAGCACTATGGCGGATCAATATCCCGGAAAACAACTCTTGTTGCCCGCACCTGCTTTCGGTTTGCGATTGGTTTTTGGAGAAATGGCAGATGTGTTGTTGAACAGTAACCGCCTGGATGTTTCCAAAATTCAAAAAGCGGGTTTTGAGTGGAAATTTTCCGAATTGGAAGCTGCCGCAAAATCTCTTTTTTCAGAATGAGCTGAATTTCCTGAGCTCTGGTTTCATTTTTATGATTTGGGCGCCGCCGCCATCCGCCGGAAGGCGGCCGCTACGTTTCGGGGCTCGTTCAGGATTCGGCCTCTGTCCTCGAGATCGCCGTGGGCGATACTCGGGACTCCGGCCGCTTCACTCGGCCCTTGCCCCTCCCCAAATCCTTGGTGAGTGGCGCGGTCTCACGCACCCTCGCGGGTGCGTGCCCCCTTCACATCGCTGGCGCGAGAGATGTGTCTTGTCCACTTATGGGGGGCAAACAATGCTCCTTCTAATAATACGAGTAAAACCAAGAGAGGTGAAGGAGAAATGAGCATTAGTCCTCGAAGGAGATGAATTGAGAGGGATCCAGAGACTGCCCATTATACCACAATTCAAAATGCAAGTGCGGACCGCTCGTGAGGTGTCCTGTATTTCCTATAATTGCTATTGCTTCTCCAGCCATCACGGATTGTCCCGTTTTTTTCAATAACGCGGAGTTATGCTTGTAGTAAGATATGAGATTGTCATCGTGCTGAATCCCAATGGTGTATCCCGTTTCCATAGTCCAGTCTGCCGATATAACAATTCCGTCATCTACTGACATGATCGGACTTAGTGCCGGGGCTAAAATATCCACTCCGTAGTGTTCCTTCGAGGTCTGAAAATGAGCACTGATCACCCCTTTCAAGGGAGAAACCAAAGTCCTTTGCCGCAACATTTCAGGGTTGGATTTGCTGTTATTGACTACTCGGGGTAGCCCCAGACCGCGATTATCGGGTGCCGATACCTTTTTTCTTAATTCTTCGTCCTCTTCAATGCGTTCGACGATTTTATTTTTCCGGGTCGACTCTTCTTCCCCCATGAAAGATTCTGAATCATCCGAATGATTTCCACTCAATAAATTCTGCACCTTTTCTATGTACTGGGAATTCTCCTCCGACTCTTGTTCTAAATTATTCACCTCTCGCAGGAGTTTAACGTATACTTTGTTCTCCGTGATGTCAGCATATCCGGGGACCCAATACCTCAAAGGCGTGAAACTAATGAGCGAGGCCGTAAGTACTGCCACGAGCAGGATAGAAGTAATGGAGAATAAGACTACGTGCATCATCCGAAACTTTAGTGTCTTTATTTTCTCCAGATTTTCGTTATCGAGTACGATCGCTCGAAACGTCCTGGACCAAACACTATTCTCCTTTTTCGCACTCATACTCAATAAGTTATTCCATGCACACATCAATAAAACAAAGAAAATCTATAATTTTGTAAAAAGTTTTATCTTTGCTCCTGCAAAGGTAATACAAATCTAAGAAACGCGCTCATTACCCAACTATTGCGCGTTGTAAAATACTGACTATACAGAGAAATTTACACTGCCATTAATCAAATGTAATAATCACTAGCATTTAGAAGTTTAACTACTAATCTAGTTGGTAAATCATGTACTCCCTATGCGCCTTATTCAATATTCTGTATTATTCCTTTTGCTCTTTGTCCTGGTCTCTTCTTGCACCACAACGAAGAGGAAGGGAGATGTATCCAAGATTAAGAAATTTTACCACAACACCACAGCTCAATACAATGGTTATTTTAACGCCAATGAACTCATAGAAGATGCTCTGAAGCAAATTGAATACAGCTACGAAGATAACTACAATCAACTCATTCCAATTTATAAGTGGACCGAAGCGCCGAATATTGAGCAGTATTACTCATCTTTAGATACTGCGATAAAAAAAGTCTCTGTAGTCGTTTCTCTTCATACTGAAGCCAAATGGACAGACGATTGCTATTTGCTGGCGGGCAAAGCGCATTACATCAAGCGAGATTATGAAGAAGCGGAGAGAACTTTGGAGTATGTGATCAGTGAATTTGATCCAACGGATCCATCAGGGCGCTTTTGGGAATTCCGGCAAGATGAAATAAGAAAGGAAAAGCAGGACGAAAAAAAGGCAGAGAGAAAGGCGAGAAAGAAAAAGAGAAAAGAAGAGAAAAAGGCCAGAAAAAAAGCGCGAAAGGAAAGAAAGAAGGAGAGAGTTCGCCGAAAGAAAGCGCGTGAAAAGGGTAAACGCGTTGAGCCATCACTGACGAAAGAAGAACAGAAAGAGGAAGAATTAGCGAAGTTGAGCAAAGATGTGGAGAAATCTGCTAGTGAGACAAAAAATGCACTATATGAGCCGAGTTTTGACTCCGATGAATATACCAAGTGGGGCCATGAACCGGCCTTTAAGGAAGGACAATTGTGGTTGGCAAGAACTTATATAGAAAGAGACAATTTCAGCAATGCTCAGAACTTATTGCGCAAGCTATTATACGACGAGGAATTAGATCGCAAACTCAAAGAACTCGCCTTTGCCTCCATGGCTGAACTGCATCTCAAGCGCAGAGAATTTGAGAGAGCGATACCTCATTTAGAGGATGCCTTAAATGTGGGTGGAAAGCGCAATCAAAACGCTCGCTATGCTTATCTCTTGGGACAGTTGTACCAATTGGTCGGAAATACCAAAAAATCAGGGGAGTATTATGCAGAGGCGGGAAAGCTTAGTAATCGATACGATATGGAGTTCGCTTCCAAGATCAATCAAATCAAAAACGAATACTTCAACGGAGCGGAGACCCGCCAGGGTAGTTATGACAGGATTGATAAAATGATTGATGACTCTAAGAATTACGAGTATCTGGATCAACTCTTTTTCACGAAAGCACAGATTGCAAAGGAAGCAGGGGATATGGACGAAGCTCGGGAGTTTTTAGCTCTAGCTTTGGATAATAATACGGGCAATCAGACGATTGTTTTGGAGGCATATTACACCTTGGGTACTTATTATTTTGATCAAGATCAGTTTGATAAGGCGAAGTTGTATCACGATAGTATTATGCAAGTCATACCCAAGTCGGATCCGCGCTATGTGAAGACCAGGAACCGCCACAAAAGCTTGCAAATTATCGACGAGCAGCAGCAGATTTTAGCGAAAAACGATTCTGCATTGATCATTGCTGAGATGTCGCCGGAGGAAAGACAAGAGCTGATTGAAAAGAGAAGACAACAAGACCAACGTGAAAAAGATCGCGAACAGCAAAAACAAGCGGCCCAAAAGGGCAGTGGCTCCGGATATGAAGGCCCTGTTGCTGGAAGTAAGTCCTCTGATTTCTTTGCTTATGATCCGCAAAAAGTGCGACGAGGAAAAACTGCGTTTGAGATGAAATGGGGCAATCGTGCCTTGCGGGATGACTGGAGAAGGAATTCAGAGTCATCTTCAGACGGTGAGGACTCCAGCGAAGAATTGCAGGAAGAAAATGAGATAGCACAAGAGGAAGAAATAAAGGGACAAGAATTACTCGGAGATTATCCAAAGACAAAATTGGAAAAATCAGCAGTTCGCCAGGAAGTCGTCGATGCAATGTATGCATTGGCTGTCGTCTATAGAGAGCGATTGCAGCGACCCGATTTGGCCGTTCTCCTGCTAGAGGACTTAGTGAAGCGATTTCCGCGATCTACCAAAGAAATTGAAGCCTTGTATTCTTTGATTCTCTCTTATCGCGATGTTGGGGATAGTGAAAAGGAGAAGAAATTTACCGATATATTGGTCGAGCGATATCCTCAATCTAAATTTGCTCGTATCGTTCAGGATCCCGATTTTGTAAATGAACTGCAGGAAGAGGAAAAGAAATTGGAGAATCACTACCAGAAAACATTCCTATCTTTTGAAAGTGGAAACTACGAACGGGCCAAATCATTGGCGGAGCAGGGTATGCGAATGAATGTCACCGATGAGAGTTACATGCCAAAGTTCATGATGATAAAAGCAATGTGTGCAGGTAAGGTTGAAGGCCGTGAGGCATACACACAGGAATTAACTGCTTTGGTCAAGACCTATGAACGCTCAGATGAGGCTGCCAGAGCTCGGGAGATTATCAGGTTTTTAGGAGGATCTGGCTCAGCCTTCGTCAAGACAGAGGGCCAAATTGGTGACTTTAAGACCGAGGACGATAAATTGCACTATGTCTTAGCCGTGTTGTACAACAGTCGCGACCTCGATATGAATCGCTGCAAAATCAGTGTCTCCGACTTTAACAAAGAATATTACGATCTCAAAAAATTGGCAGTGTCCAACATCTTTTTGGATTTAAATTCCGGCATCCCACTGATTATTGTCAGAAGCTTTGATAACAAAGCGGATGCCATGAAATACTATCAGACTGTCAAGCAGGAGAGCGAAAACTTTTTGCCGGAAAAAGCGGAATACGATCTATTTGCAGCTACTCAGAGGAATTACCGAATTATTCTAAAGCAAAGGACAATTGAGGGATACAGACCGTTTTTTGAGGAATTTTACTTGAGGACAGATTAGAATTTCTTTCAGGAAGAATCGCTTGTTTTATTCTTCAGCTTCAGCAGTAGTATCCAGCAATTTTTGGTTTTTATCGACTGCCTCCTCTGCTTTTACGTGGATGTTTTTCACCAGACCTTTTTGGCTGCTCTTTATGACATTTTCCATTTTCATGGCCTCCAATATGAGTAAGTCCTGACCGGCTTCTACCCATTGTCCTTCTTCTACTAGAATCGAGAGTACTTTGCCGGGCATAGGGGCTTTTATTTCTTCTCCATCGCCGGCATTGATTTCATTGATTCCCAGCGCTTTAATCTTTCTTTGCAATGGCGTTTCAATAGAGATATTGTGAAGTGCTCCATTGACTAAAATTTGCGCGGTGCCGTGAGCCTCATCGAGTTGCTTCAACTCTATCTTGTAGCCTTTGTTTTTGTGAATCAGGTGATATTGATTGGTTCCGGTGGGAATCACATCAATACCTTCTGTTTCTTTGCCGTTCATATCAAATTCTGTGCGTTCATTCACGAGAAGGTGATACAGGAAATTATTCTCCGTCATGCGGTCTCCTTTTGTTCGGTAATTGCCCAATGTTAACCAGGGCATAAGTTTCGTACAATGTAAAATAAAGATACATTAAAAAAAATGGAAGTACGAACCATTTTTCCGGTGTAGCAAACTCTTGGATATATATGACAATAATGAGGATAGACAGTAGCATTTTGAAAGTGATTGACGCGAGCACGACAGCGCCAAATAGCGATTTGTTTCTATGCAGGCTGGTCTTTTGACCCAGGAAGAGAGATAATACTGAGAGTAAGAGAAATGCGACCATGGATAAAAGGTAGAAATTCAGATGGCTGCTGAACACTTCCCAGGCATTTGTGATGATAAGGGTAATTCCCGATAAGACCAGAGGGAGAACAAGCCCTGTCCAATAATTGAGGTGCTTCATGATCGGACGAGTTCAATAACGACTTTAAGGACGTAGATCAAAACGAAAAAGGCAATAAGTGAAGCTGTCCAAATGGGCTTTTCTGTGGAGAAATAGCTGTCTAAAAACGAACCGGCAAGATACCCGATTAAGCCCGCTCCAGCCAAAGCAAAGCCGATGTTGGAATATTTGACGAACTCGATCAACTTATCCCGTACTTTTTTCTTTTTTTCCGACTGATTTTCCTTCTTGGGATCCATCTTTCACTTTGCGATTTTTCACATCACCCATTGAGCATTGGCCATTGATAGTGGCACCACTCTCGACGATTAATTTGTTCGTAGTAAGATCCCCTGTAATGATAGCAGATGATTTCAGTGTCAGAATTGAAGATATCTGAATATCCCCGTGAATGGTTCCCTCAATAATGGCTTCTTTGCTCCGTATGTTGCCGACAATCTTACCCTGCTCGCCCAACAAAAGACGAGCGTGGCAATTCAGATTACCTTCTAATTGTCCATCGATGCGCGTATCACTTTTAGACTCAATATCTCCTGTGATAGTCGTGCCACCTACAATGATATTGGTTCCGGCGTTTTGCGATGTGCTTTTTGCCGGGCTACCATTATTTTTGTTTCCAAACATGCTCTGTTATTCGTTTTGCCTCCTGATAATGCGTTCTAAAATACCGGACAGTAAACACCTCTGCGTTCAGGACCACAAATAGTGTAAATCAAAGAAAACTCAAAGGATCCATTTCCATTCGCACCCACTCTCAGCGGAGAGACGTTGACATCGTAACTAAAGCCAAAGTCGAAATTGTTGTATTGAAATCTGGTAGACAAAATAAGCGCGTCTGCACCGAGTTTGTAGTCTTCAATCAATTCTTCATTCCATTGATATTGGTTGACTAATCGAATCCAGGCTCCGAATTGGAAAGATTGATTATCGTATCGCGAACTTCCCAACTGAAATCTCATGGATGTTCCACCATTCAACTGCCATGACGGTCCCTGGAAGAAAGAAACGACTCCGGGCACTAAGCTCGTTCGTCGACTAATGGGAAATTCACCACCTGCGTGAAGCGTATATCTGCTATACAGAAACACTTCATTGTCTTCATCAAAAGTTTGATTCGGACTGTTGATATGGTGATACGCACCTCCCATATAAAAAGATTGATTATCGCCCCAATTGCTAAACCACAAAATTCCGGCTGATAAGTCTCCAAAGAGGAAATTGTCGTTTTCGAATGTTTCTCCACTTGGAATGCCTGGGTTATATACACCATCTGTGTTTTGGTTGCCATAGCGGGCATTGGCAAAGTCAATACTTCTCTGAGCCAGCCCCCCATCTACACCCACGACGAGGTAATGGGCTTGTGACCGTCCTCCTCCTAGATATTTGGAAAACGAGCCACTGAGTCTCCCCTGCAGTGTGCTGAAATCAACTTCTCCGGCGCGATCGCCCCAAAAGGAAGCTCCGACGCCAAAATAATCTCGTCTAAAAGCGGTAAACTTTTGGTCGTAGGAAACGGAATAGGTGTTAAAGGCATTCTCTCGCAAAACAGAAGCCCACTGGTTTCGGTAGTTTGCCACAAATCTGACATTGCAATTCATCACGCCAGTCAAGGCGGGGTTGAGATTCAATGGAGATTGATAAAATTGAGAAAAGTGAATGTCCTGTGCCTGAGACATACCCGCCCATCCCGTGATTAGGACTGCGAGCAAAAGATAGTGTCGAATTCTTTTCATCTTCTTGGTATTCTTCATGTGTTTGAATGACAATATACGAAGCTAATTGACTTTTTGAAAAAAGTTAGATAAAAAACTTCATTGAGAATCTTTATCAGCATTTTCCCTATACCGGCAAATTAGCTATATGAGTATAGGTTTCGTAAATATAGAACCAATGAAACACTCATTCGCTGCTTCGAATTGCTAAAGTTATATAATATTTGCACACCAAAGTAAGAATGTCAAAAAAAATAAGATGGAATGGACCTTGAAATTTGATCCCCCCAAAGCCGACATAGCTATAGAGGCAGCCGCGCCATTGTATATGGCGGGAAGTTGTTTTGCTCAGCACTGGGGAAAACATTTAGAGTCTTTGCGATGGCCAGGCACGTATCATCCCTTGCATATTACCTATCAGCCGGAAGCATTGTTGCGTCAATTATCCCTGACGATACACGACCAGCCACTTATTGAGGAGCATTGGGTGGAGGTCGAAGGGATTTGGCGGCACTTCGATGTACATTCCCATTTTGGTCACCCCGTGCTGGAGCTAGCCAGGCAACAAATCGAGCGAAACAAACAACTGGCTCAAAGTTCTTTGGAAGAAGCTGAATATTGCATGATTACTTTAGGTACTTCTCTGGTGTTCGAATACCAAAAGACAGGACTTTCAGTGGCCAATTGCCAAAAAGTGCCGCAAAGTGAATTTCAGATTCAACAGCTTTCAGTGGATCAGATTGGGGGTCAGCTCCTACAAATCCAACAACTTTTGGAGGGCTTGCCGCGCATGAAAGCCGTTGTTTGGACGGTAAGTCCCGTTCGGCACCATCGGTCCGGTCTAGTGGAAAATCAGAGGTCTAAGTCGCATTTGATCGCCGCAGTCCATCAATTGGTCAGCCAACATCAACGAGCGGTTTATTTTCCCGCTTATGAATGGATGATGGACGTACTGAGGGACTACCGATTCTATAAAAGTGATAAAGTCCATCCCACCGAAGAAGCGGTCCAATTTATTTTCAAACAATTTATCAAGGGGTATTTTGATTCTTCAGCGCAAGAACTCTACGCTCAATTGCGGCAAGTGCAGAGAATGAGGAATCATCGTCCTCAATTTAAGGGTACGGCGCCACACAAAAAGTTTGTTCAGCAACGGGAAGCCATAGAAAAGCGAATCCGGGATCAATATCCTTTATTGTCTTTAGATTAGGCGCCGACATTGAGTGTTGGCCTGAATTTCCCATTGGTCCTCTTCCCTGAGGTCGAGGTGGAGGATGCCGGGTTGTTTTCCTATTTCCAGACTGCCGAGCTGTTCGTCCATCTGCAATGCCTGAGCTCCATTCTTCGTCGCCCACGACAGGAGTTCTAGGGTGGGGAGGTATGACTTGTACTTTTTCAATGTCTTGATTTCCTCTAAGATAGAGAGTTGCCAGTTCGAGGCCAATGAGTCCGTTCCCAAAGCTATTCTAGCGTTGTGTTCTCTGAATGTGTCATACTGAGGCAATTGGTTCTCAATATAGAGGTTCGCGTTGGGGCAGCTCACCCAATAGAGATTCGAATTCTTTTCCATGGCCCATAGGATGTCCTCAGATAACGTCCGGGTATTGTGGACGAGTAAGAGGGGCACCTGATCGGGCAATTGAAGGAGAGCATATCTTAGGGAGGTCTCTCCCGTAGCCCGAAAATGACTCAGGTCAAAGCCGAAAGATTCAAAAAAGGGAATTAGTCCCCCCTTTCCGGAAATGAACATATCGTCTTCATCTTTTATCTCTTGGTTGTGCAGGCTCAACACCTGTCTTTTGGAGTGAAACTCCCTTATTTTTTGGAAGAGTTCGGGTGAGACCGAATATGGAGCATGCGGAACCAAACTTTTTTCATGCCCCGGGGGGAGTTTCAGTGCCTCGAAGATATCCAGGGCTTTTTGAAAGGAAGACTCACAGAGCTGATTTTGCATGAAGTCGAACACCTCGACGAAGGTGTAATACCTGAGTTGGGATGTTTCCTTTTGCTCAAAGCTGTCGGCTACATTGGATATGTCTCCGACCGCCATGATTCCGGCCTCTTGCATTTCAGCATCGGCCAAAGCAATTGCATTTTGAATGGTTTCCGGCTCAATATCCCGCTCGGTAACCACGGATTTGATAAAACTGATCAATCCGGTTCCCGTGGGTATCCTTCCTTTCATATGCGACAATTCGAGATGGCAATGGGCATTGATGAAGCCGGGAATGAGCGCTCCCGGCCTAAAATCAACCAATGCGGGATCCGCTTGATTCCGTGGCAAGAGGTCCTGAATGCGTCCCGCTTCATCGGTGACGATCACGGTTTGCTGTTTCCATTGGCCATCAGCACCAAAAACTTTGTCAGCACTGTAGTAATGTAAAGGCATAGATTTGGTTTTATATAGAGAGTAAAGATAGGATTTGAGTAGTGTAAAATTCAAATTTCAGGGTGCAACTCTTAGGGAAAGGTCGTTCCAGAGCCGGGAGTACTCAATAAAAAGTGCGTAAGGGGTCCGGAAGTCGCGAGCTTGCCTCGCGGCCCTGGGCGCCGAAGGCGGTCCACCGTACTGGGGCGGCTCGTGCCCTTGCCACTATAACCCTACAGACCAGGTCTTGATCTTTTTTCCATCTCTTCGATGCTATTCAGTCACAGGGCCAGAGGGATGCTACTCCCTCCCAGCTTGATCTGAAATAATTTCCATTGTCTTTTCAATGCCCCTTTAGTGGTAAGGGCACTGGAAGCGAAGGCTCGGTGGACGGTACCCTGGAGGGGCCCGACCCGAGGACGGTTTCTTAATCATTGCGTTTGGGATTTTGGGTAAAGGTGCCTTGGATTACTCTGAGGTGGCGGTGCCGTCCGAGGGATACGCCCAAAAAATAGATTTAATCTTCATTAGAAGGCTGGCTCAGAAGGTGTTGTAGCGCAAAGGATCGATAACGATCGGCGAGAGAGTTGGGGCTAGTATCTGCCGGTCGGGTAATTTTTTGCCACAAGAGCTGGCGGTCTTTCAGGGGGTATTCCGAAAATGTACGATTCAGAACGGGGAGAATAGAGTGAAAAATAGTTTCGGGCATGCGATCAATCCAGAGTTGGAGTTGATTGAAGAGTTCGTCGTGGTACAAGAGGAGTGTGGCGGTTCCGTAGAGAAGTCCTTCCAGCCATTGAGCAGTGGATTCGGGTTGATGCGTGGCCTGAAGGTGTCTGCTGATATGGGAGCTCAGCCTGAGTCCATCATCGGCATGGCTGTCGAGGATACTGCGAAGTGCAAAACCGGACAATCTCGGATCGGTTGTTTCCTCTTTGAGCATGAGTTGAAGGGCATGGTGCCAATCGCTTCGCTCTATTTCATTCTTGCTACTTTGGATGAGCGGGCTATATTTTGCCAGTGCCAGGAATAGATCTCGGCTTACCTCATCCTTCAAATTTCGACTTTGATAGGGGAGGAGACTGCAAATTTTTCGGTGAAGTCTGTGCGCAATGGATCGAACCAAATTCTGATCCTGGTCCCGGACGTTTCCATAGGCTGCAATGTTGAAAAGGAGGGTGTTTGCGGGTAGAAACTCCAGGAGGTCATCGGTAGTGCCTGTCGCCTGATCAATGTAGCGCAATAACTGAGGAAGGCCCGGCTGGAAATTAGCGAGCAAGGCGATATCCAGATCTCGAATCAGGGCTTTGAGTCCCGGCTTCGCTGCCCAGCGCTGCTCTAAAAGATTGAGGGCGACCTCTGATAGCTGGCTACCCAGCGTGCTCCACTGAAAGAGTTGAATTTCGTGCTCTATATCCCATTGGAATTGCCAGACTTCGCGGAACGATCCCCTGCTGCGATGGGAAGCCTCTGTTTTCTGCGCCCATGAGAGTCCCATGAGCTGAATGAGGTGTAGCCACTGAGAGCAGTCGCGATGTAGATTTTTTCTCAGATCCAGCTCTTTCGTCATGGCGTTTTTCGAAGGAGTTTTGGGAGCCCAATAGGCGGAGAGGCGCAGCGATTTAATTCGCGAGAGAAACTCTTCCAACACGGGTGAGTGAATGAGTTCCCGGGGTACATGTCCTATGGAAGTGCCGATTACTGCTCGACTTCGGATGAGTTCGAATGGAGCACTCTGACCTCGACAGAGGGTGGGTTCGGTCGCCTGTATGAGTTCTTTCTGACCGGGAATATTCATGTTCCGCAATTGGGCCAGTTGGCGGCTGAGCTTGACGGCGGCCTGCACTTCTGAGGGTGATACGTGAAAGCCCTCTTCGCGCAGCAGCCGTGCGGATTGGGATAGCCACACTTCTGGTGTATTTTGCTCGTGGTGAAACATGATATCGTACAATTGAGGAGATTCAACGCCGGCGCCATAGCCCGAAGAGCGGGCTAGTCGCGGATAGGAAAAAGGAATGATGGAAGAAATCATACGTTTCTCCCGCCAGCCCTTGAGCAGCGCTTTGTCTTTTTTCTTTTGCTCTGCATCTATATTTTGCAGGGCGGGTCCGTGAAAGGCGCCCACGATGGTGACTAATATGTTGTGATTTTTAGAGTGTCGATCTAATTCACGCCGCATGTAGGCTTCGCGAAGATCGTTGAGAGCATCTTCTTGTTGATTCCAACGGACTTCTTTCATTAGGGTGAGTAGGAGCTCAAAATCCTCCAGCGATTGGGTCTCCCTCTCGAAATAGTGATCCCAAAAAGATTCTATGGTGTCAAAACCTGCCATTTTAGCCACTTGCTGGAGACCGGATTCTGTAGATGCTCGAGCGGGAGAAGCATCGATTTGCTGTTGGATGCTAAAGGGGAGATCTATGGCATGGAGGGGGATTTTCCTAGAAAAGGCCCACTGCATGGCCTGCCATTCCGGTGAGAATTCAGCCAGTGGGAGCAGGGAAACTTGATCGGGTTGTTTTTTGAGGTATTGCAATTGGGCGATGGGCGGGCGGATTTCCGGATGTGCGAGCTCCTGAATTGCGCTGTCTTTATCGTTGGGCCATTCAATGGCGATGGCGTCGGGCTGTATTTCTTCTAATGCAC
>JAWLFI010000009.1:0-29684 GCA_041685645.1 Saprospiraceae bacterium
GGTAGCATGGTGCCGGAGACCGATCCGCCGACCGGGAAAGCTATTCTCTGATCATTTGGGAGGGGATGACCGATGAGTGGCTTCCGTTACTCCCGGCGGAGAAGGGCCGAGCGAAGCCGCCGGAGTCCCGAGGAGCGCCGTGGGCGACCTCGAGGACAGAGGCGGATGCTCTGAGCGAGCTGCGAAACATAGCGCCCCGAGGAGCCTGAAAGGCTCTCGAGGGGATCGCCCAAATCAAAATAATTAAAAAGATAAGCGAACTAGCGAACGAGGGTAACGGTCCCGTGAAGATGTTCGGATTCATCATTATTATAGGTGACTTTCACCCGATACACGTAGACGCCAGGGGATAGAATCTCACCTTTTGAGCGCCCCGACCAACCGGCAGAGGTCTCTCCGGGCATAAAATTGCGCTGCTCAAAGTGGAGGTTTCCCCAGCGATCAAAAATCTGCATCTCATCGATTTGCTGTACATTTTGACCTCCTTCCGGCAAGAAGAAATCATTGATTCCGTCGCCATTGGGTGAAAATACGTTGGGGATGAACAAGTTGCCACGGTCGCGAAGTATAATTTGGGTATCATCTCCCGCCTCACAGTCCAATTCACTAAGCGCGGCCACGCTAACCGTCATGCTTACCAACGGCAAAAACCGAATGATGCTGCAATCGGCATTGAGGCATTCGTAAGTAAGGGTGTCTGTGTCCCAGAAATAGGTGAACGGTCCATCTCCGGCCAGGATAGTGGCTTCCAGGATAACGCTATCTCCGGGGTCAACGTTTATGGATGCGCCCAGTTCAAGCTGAACCTCCTCCCCCTCGGCTAAAGTCACTGTGTCTTGCTGGCTGCAGCCGTTGGCGTCCGTCACCACTATTTCGTATTCACCTGCGGATAAGTCTTCGAAAATGCCCGTCTGATTTTCACTACCTCCAATCAATTGATACTGAATGGGCTCTGCTCCTCCATCGGTGGACACACTGATTTCTCCTGTCGATTCACCAAAACAATCCGGTGGCCGGCTATCTATTTCAAGTTCTCCCAATTCGTTTTCGGCGCGAATCACATCAATAGTGGCGGAGTCCACACAGCCATTTTCCTGATTCGTCACGATAAGTTGATAGCTTCCGGGCTCGGTGACGATGATATCGCGCTGCATGGAATTGCCGGAAATATTTCCATCCGTCGTAGACCAGGCGTATCTTATTGAGGCCCCTTCCGATGACCCGGCAGCGCTCAATTCGACCTCGGTAGTCGCACAACTCAGGGTATCTGAAGGCTGGATTACGACTGTTGGGGGCTCTCGGTCTTCTTCTACTTCGACACTGCGAGAAGCTTCGCAATCATTATCTGTATTCCGGACGGTAAGAGTGTACATACCCGCGGCATTTACTCTGGTGGTGGCTTCATCGGTGGGTCCTGTGATATTTCCATTTCCACTTGTCCAAAGATACTCTATGTTGCCACCGGCGGTGGATCCACTGCCATCCAGGACCACTGTGGAGTCGGCGCATGTCAACAGTCCGGGCGTTTCAATGACGACTTCGGGTAGATCGGAGCTACTTCCTATTTCAATGGCCGTGCTATCGGAACATCCACTCAGGCTGTCGCGAACGATTAAGAGATAAGTACCCTGGGAAGTCACGGTGACCAGCGGGTCGTCTGCTCCCGATTCAATTTGCCCATCTGCGGTACTCCATTCAAATTGCAATCGCTGTCCGATAGAATTTCCACCGTCTATATCAATGGAACTAAGGGAGCAACTGAACTCATCTGCGGTAGGCTCCGCCACGGCTTCGGGGTAGGCCCACCAGGTGACGGCAATATCTCCATCCTGCTGCGTACAACTTTCATCGTACATGAATTCTCCATTGATGACAGAACCTAAATAGACTCTGATGTAATAGGTTTCACCGAGGTTCATGCTGCCCGGATCAAAAGAAAAATCGACGGTTTCATTCTCCATTAATATGGTCTCATCCTGAGCGAGGAGTACAAAGCGCAATTCGTCATTTCCATCGCGCATTTCTCCCGTGGTATCATAAGAGATTTGGTCTGTGACGGACTCGTCTTCACAAAGATGTAGTTCGCTTCCTTCGAGAGCCCCTATTTCGGTGATGCAATCGCATGTAAAGTCACCATCGAGGAAGAATGAATCACATTGAAACCCATCAAAAACGATAAAATTGTAGCTCTCTTCTTCGGGAATAGGGTCAGAAGTAAAACTTCGACCCATTAACTCACCGGAGGAACCTTCCACGACCAGGGAGTTTTCTTGTCCACCGAGGATATCAAAGGTGAGGGTGTAATTTTCTCCGTCGGCATCGCAGTCAATTTCCAGGGAGTTGAGATCTACTTCCGGAGCGGATACAAAATCAATAGCTACAGTATCAGAGGCGGAGCATCCGTTTTGAGAAACTGTCCATATCCAGGTATGAAGCCCCAAATCCTCGACCTCTACCGCGGTGACGGGCTGACCGGGGTTCGCGATGGATACAGTAGCGGAAGGTCCGCTCTCATAAGTCCAGTTACCGCTTGCATTTGGAGGTAAAATGCCTTCTAATGTACCCATTAAATTACAGGCTGTAGCGTCTGCTCCCGCATCCGCATCCGGTCCGTCAAAGAAAACCAGAGGGATTCCGTAGCTGACCTTGAGACAGTCATCGTCTAATTGCACTTCCCCATTTCCACTATCGTCACCTATGATATATGCGACGAAAAAGGTATCTCCCGGCTGAATATCACTTGAGTAATCGGTATAACAAAAAGTGCCGTCGGCACTTTGACCTAACACTTCACTGCCTAGCAGAGTATCATTGGTATTATGCAAAACATATCCGGCGACATCATTTCCGTCTAAAAACTCGCCGGTGGGGTCATATCGACCCGAGGCATCGATGCAATCCTCCAGGCAAGCCGTTAATACTTGAGAAGTATCGAGGGTTCCGATTTCGGTCTGACATACACATTCTGTTACAACATCAATGTCCAGGGGATCACAAATTGATTCATCATCTATTTGGACCTGCCTTAATTCTCCAGCCGGCAACCAATCAATAATAAGGGTATCATTGGAGAAACTTCCTTCATTGGTAATTTCTGTATACATTCCGCTGCCTCCTTCCAAAATAATAAACGCTCGATACTCAGTGGCCGAGGCATTGCATTCATATAAAATACGGTAGCTTAAGGGCTCATAGAAGGTGATTTCGACCTCATCATCATCGATGCAATTGCCATTTGTCCCCGCCCACCGAAAAGTATACGTTCCGGGGCTACCTACAGAAACTAAGGTGTTTGCTTGCGAGGGGTTGTTGAAACTAACATTTCCCGTATCCGGCAAAACGGTCCACTCTCCCGTACCTGCGGAAATTGTCGCGAATAGATTGTACTCCAGGGCGCAAGATTCAGCATCGGAACCGGCATTGGCAAGTGGAGTTTCTCTCCATATGACAGGCTGTCCGGAAGCAACTGCTAAGCAAGGATCACTCAAGTCAACAAGTCCTCCGCCTGCTCCATCACCAACCACCGCTGATATATAATATACCTGACCATAGGTATAATCGGGATCAAAATCGAAGACTCCATCCTCGAAAAGACTTGTATCCAGGATGGTTCCCAATTGATTCCCCATGCCGGTATGCAAAATGTACATTACGGTATCACTATCTTCAATGTTTCGCCCGTCCAAATCGACCGGGACGGCCGTTTCGCCATCGCAGAGCGCCAGTGTGTCGGTCGACATTTCTCCAGCGGTAGATTCACATCCACAGCGCAACAAAATAGGAATGGAATCAGAAGTACATCCTGCGGAGTCTGTAACGACCAAATACAAAGTGTCACCAAAATTGCCGTCGGGATCGATGGCAATGGTATCAGAAACAAACTGATTACTATCTATTGTACCTGTAACATCAGAAGAGGGGTCGATGGTATAGCCTCCCTCACCACCAATGATATCTATGATAGCAACAAAGTCCAAGCCTATGCAAGTATCCAAAATATTAGATGCGGAAGGCGGTGGTAGAAAGCTTACGGTGATCGTATCGAATTTGGGGCAGTTTTCCAGGCCTTCCCTCCACTCTAAGGTATAGGTTCCCCGACCGGTCGCAGAGATACTCGTGTTGGGATTTTCCGGATTGTCTATTAGGAGACTATCTCCACTCCCGGGGCTGTCAATCATTCGCCAGACGCCCTGAGAAGCGACCAGGGGATCGAGAGTTACAGAGCTGTCACAGCGTTCTATATCTGGGCCGAGATCCGGTTCTAGGGGCACCACTTCTTCTAATTCTAAACATAAAGAATCGGTAAAAGCACAACGCTCTGTGTATACAGTAAAACAAAGCGTTCCGTCCCTTAGCGTGTCCGGCGGAGTAATCTGAATCGTGTCAGCGCTGGAATCCGAGGGAGGAACATAGTCAAAACTATCGGGCAAATACCATTGTGTATCAGAGATGGAGTCCGATTGACCCATGGGGGTAGGATTGGTCGGATGTTGAATTCGGGCGGAGAGTTCCAGTTCTTCACTACCGCGACAATAGGCCGTGTCACCTGTAAAGCCCAAAATTTGAGGGAAGTGCTCCTCTAGCACAAAGGAATAGGTTTCTCTAGAAGAGCAGTACAGTTCGTCTCGGTACAAAATGGTAATTTCCATTTGCAGAGTCAGGACCCCATTCGTTGCCAAATCTTCAATGGTGGCTTGATCCAGGATTAAGTTGAGTTCCCGGCCCAGCGTGTCTTCAGTGCCTTGAATCGTCCAATTGTAATCAACTGTAAAGGAATCATCGCTATTCAGGCGTCCCAATTGTTCAAACCAGGGGGTATAACCACCCAGCTCAGGGTCGGCAAAGAAAAACCCCATACCTCCTTCGCCGTTGCAAACGGGCTCTATGGAAAATGGTCCTCCGAAAACAAAAAGGTCGATAACAAAAAAAGAATCGCAGCCCGTTGTCGGCGAAAGGCAACTTTGCTCATAGGTGCCGGGGCCATTCAATTCTTCACAGATATAGGTGAAATTGCCCGAGCTGGCATCATCGTAGCAGGCGAAGGTATCCAGGACCGTTGGATTTTCATCATTTTCATCTCGAATAAACAATTGGAGTTCTGCCGGGACATAACAACCGGCGGCATTATTGGCTGTAGATGTATAGGTGCCGGAGCCGGGAATATCGGTGTTGAGATCGGGTGTGGGCGTCAGTTCGTTGCCATAGGGTCCAGTCCAAATATAATCGTCTCCTTCGCATATGGTATCTATTGTGAAATAAGGTTCCAACTCCACCACTTCTACTTCGATGCAATTGGGCGTCGTCTGATCACAGAGGGTAGAAGCGCGGACACAAATCTCGTAGGTGCCGGGCGCCGGAAAGTCAAAAACTTCAGTTGTAGAGCGATCGGAATCGGGGTTTCCAAACCCGTCTTGAGTCCAAATATATAGGCAGGCCTCTTCCATTGGCTCAGGCAATTCAAACATGACATCGGTGGCTCCGGCGCAAATGGTGTCTCCGTCGAATTCAAAGTCGCCATCAACCAGAACGGGATCAGCTAAGTCCTCATCATCTAATGTGTGTTGGCCACCCCCTGAGATGACTTCTTCAATATATACATCGCATTGATCCCCATCAAAGCCATCGATGAGAAAGCCGTACACGTTTCCGGGCTCAACCATTGCTGCAAAGGTGGTTGGGCCCGTTTGCGGAGAGAAAACATAAGCCAAACAATTGGATATTAAATCCCCGGGATCGGGCAGGGTTCCATCCCGATTTAGGGGGTTAAATTGGGTTTCACAAGATAATTCATATAAAGCCAGCTGGACGCCATCACTGTTTGCACATTCTAATATATCCAGATTGATTTCAAATACATCGTCATCTGCCACAAAAGTAAACCACGTTGGATTTTCCATATTCTCACCGAAGCAACCCGGAAATCGGAAGGGGCCATCAGGATGGGCTTCTGGCATGCTCAAACACGTTGCCTCAAACTGGTCAAACTCACAATTTACTATGGTTTGGTTAAAAAATGAAGGTCCCAGACTATCGCAGGAGATCGGTGGTTTTACATTCAGACAAAGTTCAAAAGAACCTTCCTGTTCCTCTCCCATTTCGGTGTGAATCAAAATCCAATAGGTCTTATCGGGTTCTAAGTCATAATTTTCCAACTCAATGATACCATCTGAGTCGAGATCTTTTTCGCAATATAGTACTATCATAGAGGAGCAGTCTGGGTCGGGCTCAAATAGGGTAAAGTTTACATTCTCCTCGTTGAAGTGCTCCAAATCTAAATCGAATCGACCGGCATCAGCGGGTGTTTCAAACTCAAACCACACACCGGAGCGATCCCCTAAGACCGCATCGACGAAACAGGTTCTGTCGAGGTCATTGGGGTTGGAAAGTATAGCCGGATCGTAGTTTTCGGGACAGGCAAATTCATTGCTGCCTTCCAGACAAAACACTTGAGTTTCATCTGCGGGTTGCTCCCCCAGGGGGCGGATATTCTCACAATCGTCGTTGGTGGGGGCGACTTGTTGGGTCACACCTAATTCGAAAGTGCCCAAGTTTCCCGGGGGAACAGCTAGCCACAAATACAGCCCTGCTCTCTCAGCAGAAGATAAGGCGCATAAATCCCATCGTACAGCATCGGATTGCTCCACATTCTCAGCGAGGAGCGGCTCGTCCAAACCACTTTCCAATAAGTTCTCACCGTAATCAGTGCCTCCGCCACACTCGGGACTAGACACTGTAAAAAGTGCTGCATTGACCGATGTCGCCGTTCCATTGCGCCACTCAATAACTAGAGAGCGCGTAGCGGGATCCACTTCTAATTTATAAAAGACAGAACTGTCGGCATCTGCCACGCCGAAGGTTTGAATGCCTCCGGCTAAATCAGTGACCCAGGGCTCTCCGTTAAAAAAATCGCCGGATAGGGCTCGGGATTCGGTTTCTGATCCCCAGCCATCTTCTGGATTTACACTTGCACCACAAGGCAAAAAACTCGCTTGACCCCAAATAGATATTGGTAATATGCCAAAAATAAAAATTAGACATAGTGAAAACCTCATGTGCATAAGTTCCTTTCCTTGTATGAACAAGTTTGTATGAAAAACGCTGCTTTTAAAGACAACTCACCTCCCAAAAACACCTTGCGAATCAAATCAAACTATAGTTGTCGTTACACTTCGATGGAGCTAAAACACTGAATAAGTGGTAAATTACAAAAATATTTCATCTTAAAGTAATCATAGAATGCTTCGCATCTGAATGGGGTCATCTGGTAATTTCGATATAGGAGTCTGTAGAATAAAAGCTTGAAGGCATTTTTGAAAGACGATGATGTTTGAACAAGCCCATTGAGTTCAAAGGTAGAACAGGCGCTATTCAGTGAACTTGGTCATCTAATTTTCCGATTGTTGAATGAGGAAATTGAGTGAAAAACCCTGCCTTTGAATCGGAAATGACTCAAGATAGGTGAAATCACTCTCCTCGGTCGCCTATCTATGCTGATTTATATAAGTGAAGCAGTACTTGGGCGAATAATTTAAGTCAATGGGAATACTTAGCCACATCCGCATATCGAATACATTGGTAAAATGGGCGAATATGGTTACCTTTAATTTTAAGATAAAAGACAAGTATGAAAAGTTTAAGAAAAGTATTGTTGCAAATCATCATCATAGCAGGAGCCAGCAGTATGGGCTTACAGGCACAATCCGTTGGCTTTAATGTCAAAGCAGGGCTCAACCTATCCAATATGAGTTTTGATGGGCCGGACCTCGAAAACAACTCTGGAGAAATATTGAGTGGATTTCATATCGGAGCTTTTGTTGAGTTGCCGGTAAGTTCAAAGTTTTCTTTTGAGACGGGATTGTTACTTCAGAGCAAGGGGTACCAGTCGGAATTTTCAAGGGAAGTGTTAAACGATGATTTAGACACTATAAATATTTCCGGAGATCAAAAAACGAGTTTACTGTATCTGGACATTCCCATTTTACTCAAGGGGCGATTTGATTTGGGCGGAATCAGTCTCGTAACTTCTGCCGGGCCATACTTTGGTTTTGGATTAAGTGGAACCACCTTTTTTGAGTACCCATATGACGGACAGGATTACGAGGAAGAGTCCGTAATTGAATATGGGGATCAGGGAGATTTTAAGTCTGTAGATTACGGACTGATGGTCAGCGCAGGCGTAGAGTTTTCAAATGTAATCCTTTCTGGTTCCTATGCCTATGGGCTAGCCAATATTGAAACCTTCGAACCCGAAACATATACGACGCGGCATCAAAACATCATGATTTCGCTAGGTGTTCGCCTTGCCGGTGAGAAAAAAGAGAAGCGTGGTTCGAGACGACGGCGCTAGCAACGATTTAAAATGGATCCATGTCAAATGACAAGAAAAAAATATGGTTATCATCGCCCCACATGGGGGATGATGAGTTGGAATTGGTACAAGATGCTTTTGCTACCAATTGGATTGCGCCCTTGGGTCCCCATGTCAACGGTTTTGAGCAGGAATTACAAGAGTATAATGACGTAGCCCATGCTGCCGCTTTATCTTCGGGGACGGCGGCTTTACACTTGGGGTTATTATTATTAGACACTCAAGCCGGAGATTATGTATTGTGCCAGAGTTTCACCTTTTGTGGGTCGGCCAACGCAATACATTACACCGGTGCAGAACCCGTGTTTATCGACTCTGAATCGAAAACGTGGAATATGGATCCACAAGCTCTGGAAGATGCTATTCGAACGCTTCGCAACAACCCACACAAATACCCGGGGCGCATTCGAGCCATTATGCCAGTGCACCTCTATGGAATGCCAGCAGCCATGGATGAAATCATAGCGCTCGGGAAAAAATACGATATTCCAGTTCTGGAAGATGCTGCAGAATCCTTAGGGTCCACCTACAAGGGACAAAAAACAGGAGCCCTCGGTGAATTGGGTGCATATTCCTTCAATGGCAATAAAATCATCACGACGAGTGGAGGTGGTGCCTTGGTTTCTCAGCGGGAAGAATGGATTCAAAGGGCGCGATTTTTAGCTACCCAAGCGCGAGATCCCGCACCCCACTACCAACACAGTGAAATTGGGTATAATTATCGTCTATCCAATGTTTTAGCTGCGATCGGTCGCGGCCAATTGCGCGTTTTGGAAGATCACATTGATCAGCGCAGGGCTGTTTTTGAGCAGTATGAGAAATGGTTCTCGACATGGGGACTGGATTGGACCGCTCAGAAAGAAGAAATGGAAGTGAGGAGCAATCGCTGGCTAAGTGCTTTTGTGCTGAATGACGGTTGGGACAGAGAGAAATTGCGCCTGGCGATGGAGGAAGAAAATATAGAATGTCGACCCTTATGGAAGCCCATGCACATGCAACCGGTTTTTTCTTCACAACCTTATTTTGGAGGGAAGCAATGTGAGATGATGTTTGAGCGAGGCTTATGTTTTCCCAGCGGGTCCAATTTGTCGGCAGGAGACATGGAGCGCATTCATGATGCGATGACTGTCTATATTGATACGGCACGCAAAAAAGCTTAAACTGGCGACATGAATCTACGATCCATCATCAATTATCTCAAAAGACTGGGACTGGGCAGAAAAAACGGATTTGCCGGCTCTGCAACTAAGGTCCTCATCCTGAGTATAGATTTATTTTTTGCTCTTTTCGCCTTTGCTTTTGCCATTTTTGTAGATCGATCGCTGAATGCGACGAGTTGGACTTATGTCATGACGAGCCCCTTGCCCTGGATTCTTCTCACTCTCCGGGCGATTAGTTTCATCGTTTTTAAAACCTATTTGATCATCATTCGTTTTGTGGGAGAGAAAGATATTCTCAACCTTTTCTGGGCAACTACAGTTTCTTCCCTTGCTTTTTATTTCCTGTTAAAGATTTTCCCCCTCGCCCTGCCAGGGGATAGGGCGGCCACGGTAGTAGTAATTGACTATCTCTTTTTGCTGTATTTATCAGGGGGATTCCGAGCCTTTTTGCGTTTATTATACAAGTATTTGCGCCGCCAAAACCAAGGGAAAACAATCCCAACTATTATTTATGGTGCCGGGGAGTTGGGGGCGATCACACTTCGCATTCTCGAACAATCCGTATCACACAATTATCAGGTCGTCGCTTTTCTGGACGACAACCCCAAAGTGAGGAGTAAATTGTTGAATGGCATACCTATATACGACCCCCGATATTCGCTGGATACTATAATCAAACAATGGAAGGTTAAATCCGCCATTATTGCAATTCAAAAGTTGCCGGATCATCGGCGCATATTTTTTATTGATACCTGCCTGGAGCACCAGGTTGAAGTCCTCAAAGTCCCCTCCACAACCCAATGGATCAACAATGAATTGAGTGCCAATCAATTCAAGAAGGTGAAATTGAAGGATTTATTGAACCGAGAAGCTATTCATCTCGATGTAGAAAAGATTTCCGAACAAATTAAAGGAGAAAAGGTCTTGGTGACGGGTTGTGCCGGCTCGATTGGTAGTGAGATCGTACGCCAACTGTTAAAATATGATCCTCAAAGTATCATAGGAATAGACCAGGCAGAAACCCCGCTCGTCAATCTGGTTAGAGAGTTGAAGGATGATCGACTCATGCCGATCGTCGCTGATGTGAGAGATGCCGGAAAGATGGATCGCATTTTTGCTAAGTACCGCCCGTATTACGTTTTTCACGCAGCGGCTTATAAACACGTACCCATCATGGAGTTTCATCCGGAAGAAGCCGTGAAGACCAATGTTGCCGGTTCGATGCATGTCGCTCGCGCTGCTGCTGATGTCGGCGTAAAAAAATTCGTGATGGTCTCTACGGATAAGGTAATCAATCCAACGAACGTCATGGGAGCGAGTAAGCGGGTAGCGGAAATTTTCATGCAACATATGCAATCTGACCCTTCTAACGATACACAGTTTATAGTCACTCGCTTTGGCAATGTTCTCGGTTCAAATGGGTCTGTTGTTCCAATTTTTCAAAAACAAATAGAGGCACGTCAACCGGTAACAGTAACACATCGGGATGTCACGCGCTATTTCATGACTATTCCGGAAGCCTGCCAATTGGTATTAGAGGCCGGTGTCATGGGAAATGGCGGGGAGGTATTTGTATTTGATATGGGGCAGCCAGTCAAAATATACGATTTGGCCCGAAGATTGATCCAACTCTCTGGCTATAAACCGGATATTGATATTCCCATTCAATTTACAGGGCTGCGACCTGGAGAAAAGCTATTTGAAGAACTGCTCTCTGATCGGGAAAGCACAAAGCCAACCCATCATCCCAAAATTATGATAGCAGAAGTAAACTACGAGTGTACGGACAGAAATCATAACGATATTTTTGCCTTAATCCAACACTGTTATACTTCTGAAGACAGAGCTGAAATTCTAAGATACCTGAAACGGTTAGTGCCCGAATATCAATGCCAGACTCGAAACTTGTCAGTGCAAACCCGGCATACCACTCAAGGAAAGCTCCTAGACAAATCCGGAGATTCCCTTCACATATCTGAAGAGTACATCCCAAATCCTTCAAAAAGAGAATCTGGGGAGACGGAGGACTCGACTGACCTCACAGAACTCAAGGGTCAGAATGGTATCAAAAAACTTTTTTTGAACACTGTGGGTCGCGTGATTCCCGCGGACGTGTTTTCTCCACGGCACGCCATATCTATTAAAGGCATTTGCTTTATCGATCAAAAGGTCATCCTTTTAAAAACGGAGTTGGGACATTGGGACCTGCCCGGCGGAAAACTAAAAAAAGGGGAACATTGGAGGGAGTGTATCCGCAGAGAGGTGTATGAAGAACTCAAACTAGAGGTTCTACAGTGCCAACTAGTTTCTCTTAGGTCCGCCCGGATTCGCGACACATCAGATGTTGTCATTACCTTGGTATCCTGCCAGATAGATGAACGTTCCCAGCCTATTCAATTGAGTCAGGAACACTTCGGTATCCAACTCTTCCAAATGGATGAGATCGATGATATAGATATGCTAGTACCTTATCAAAAATATATCAAAGAAGTGTACTACAATGAAAGGGGAAAAATTGGCGGGAATAAATAAGCTCCTTCATTACAAGGTGAGGAAAACGATTAGGTTGATTTGATCCCGCTGGTCTTGAAATAGGAATTGGTTCATGTAGCCCACTTCCGTCTTCACTGAATCACTCCATCGATATCCCAGCCCCCCGTAGAGTCGATTGCGATCGAATGGCTGCTTGCCGGGCTGAAGGAAAACCTCATTGTATAAGGAGAGATAAAAATAATTCTCTCTTTCCCGAAGAAGCGGTAGAGGTAGGTGTGCAGAAAGGAAATATCGAAATCGCCATTTAAAGTCCTCCCCAATCCATCGCTGCTCCAATCGATACCGGTGCTGCAATTGAATGAGAGCGAATCGCTGATGAGTAATGAATTGTTGAAACAAGCGATGTTCGTCAAAAGCAACCTTATCCCCCTGGCCGGCTAGATAGTTCTCGCTGAGTATATACCCATACCCAGCCAATACGTTATTGTTGTTGTTGTCTGACAAATTATAACCCAAACCGGTTCTCAACAACAACTGCTCCAGATCGCCAATCGCATTGTAATTTCGGTACTGTACTTCGTGGTGCCAATTCCACTTTTCATTCGCTTTATAATTCCCAAAATATATGAGCCAATTCCCAACATCATTATTTTGAGCAGCCAAGGTCCCAAAAAGCAGAAAAAGAGGTGTGACCAAAAATCGAATCGCCATTTTCTATACAGTTTTTCCTTTGTTTTATCAGAGATTAAGGGAAGTTCTTTTTTTAGTTTCTTTCCCAACTACTCTATCGTGCAAATAAAATAGATGACAATTTTTACTTTTTGAGTGACTTAAATTACAAAACGGAGAAGTCTTGTAAATTACTATCTTCTCGCCAGGCGATGAGCCATGGGCCGGAACATTTTGGCATCCGCTATAAAAGTGCCGAAGGGCAAAAAGGCAGCGATGCCCGCCTTTAGATATGTCACCAAGGACCACCGCAATCGCAATCCTACCCATAAGGCGACCATAAAATATAAGACAAATAAAAGGCCATGTGCCATGCCGATTGCGAAATTAGGCTCCGGCCAGCCTCTCCAATATTTCAACGGCATACCCAAAAAAATCAGAAGCAAAAAACTCCATCCTTCAGCAATAGCAATCTTCCGGAAAAATTTCAAGCCTGTTTCTGTTTTCATGGCCTAAAAATAGAAACTCCCCGAAAGTTCTTTGTAATGGAATTGTAGAAACAGTCATTGAAATTCAATAAAAGTCCCTTTGAATCACTGAAAAGGAAGAGAAGGCTCCTATTGGACCAATGGGAATCGCTTCTTCCTTTATGCAAAGTGGCAGACCTACGAGATAAATTCTAAGTCGAAAACAATCCAAAGGAGCCGCAGGCATTTATTACCTTTGGCCGACGAAACAAAACCACACAGATGTCTAAACACCATGTTTTCATCGCCGGAAGTGGCGGAATAGGTCGCGCTCTAGGATTGATTCTCGCCACACAACCAGAAATAGACGCTCATGTATATCTTGGAGATATCAGCAAGACCGCAGCGACATCAGCAGTTAAGTTCGTGCAAAAAGGAAGTGAAAGTCAAGCTGCAGAAGCCGTGCTGATGCCGCCCAATGGACAAAGTGATGAATGTAGTGAAGTACTGGATCGTTGCGATATTTTATTAGACTGCTTGCCAGGGAGTCAGGCACCACGAATGGCTCAATGGGCGAGAAAACACCAATTGCATTACGCCAATTTGACCGAGTATGTTCAGGAGACCCGGGAGGTCCTCGAAATTGCCGAAGGTGCGCCCACCGGCTTCGTACTTCAAACAGGCCTGGCCCCTGGATTCATCAATGTGCTCGCTCATCAACTCTATCAGCAATTTACACGCCGACACAAAGTCACCCAAGTGGATCGAATATCTATGAAAGTGGGTGCACTAACCCGTCATGCTATGCCTCCCCATTTCTATGGATTCACCTGGAGTCCTATTGGCGTAGCCACAGAATACCTGAAAGAAGCTGAGGTGATTCGTGATTTTAAAAAAACCTACCTACCCGCTTTGTCAGATACCCAGAGTCTAATCATAGACGGCATTGACTACGAAGATGATTTTACTTCTGGGGGAGCCGCTAACCTGCCCGACCATTTTTGCGACACTGTTCGCCACCTCGATTACCGCACCTTGCGATGGCCCGGGCACTACGATTGGGTACGCTCCATTATTGCCAAAACGCCAGCCCAGACCGACCCCATTGCTTACCTTGAGGACCACATGTTAGAAAGCATTCCCACCATCGAAGAGGATCAAGTCATCATTTATGCTTCGGTGAGTGGAAAAGACTCTAAGGGGCATTTACATCAGATTGAAAAGTCGCACCAGATAGGTCCCCGCACCGTGGGCAAGCAGCAGCTGAGGGCCATTCAACACACGACCGCCGCCCCACTGGCCGAGATCGCCCATCAGCTTTTGAGCGGCAAGTGGTCCGGGCCTGTTCTCCAGTCTGATATTGACCCCGACACTTTCTTATCCGGTCCCTTTGTAAAAGCATCATACGGTTCTTAATGCCCCCTGTTTTGACGTCAGACTCCTGGTGGATAAGGCTTTGCTTCGGAATGATTAAATAGTATTTTCATTGCCAATCCCAGCGCCCTCTGCGGTGGACCAAGTGCTTACCCTGGGTGGTTAGTCATTCTTTAGATATCTTTGATTTGCAACTTCTCCTCAATGCAAAGAAAAACTAATACTGAGCCACAAACAAACTAAAAGGCATTCCCCACTGAGCCCAATTCCGCAGGGGTCCTCAAAACCCTAAAAAATATAATTATACTGAAGGGTGAGGGATTGAACAATATTAAGACCCCGGCTCAATTTGGGACTGCCATCGGGATTGCGTTCTACGCCATCCGGCATATCCCAGTCTGTCTTTTGGAGGAAGATATCGTGATCGTAAAAGAAATTAATGAGAAAAGTTATTTTCAGCCCATCGAAAATTTCATAGGTAAATTCATTTCTCCAATCTACATCAACATTTTTTGGTTCAAACAGATAGTTGGAAAACAGGATAAGTTCTGATTTGTGAATCAATTTTTCCTGAAGGTATTTGTTGCGATATAAGGTTCTGAAACTGGCTCCGAACTGTAAAAACAGATTGTCGAAATCCGTTTCACTGCGCCAGGGTGTGCCGTGCAAACCGACTTCTTCCTCCTGATTCCCTGGAATAGCGGCTATGTCATTATCTGCAACAAGAATCACTTTAGTGGAAGCCGGGGAGAGGGAGAAGGCCCAATGTTTGTTGGGTTCGTAACGCGATCCAGGCGAGAAAGTGATTTGTGCCGGGGATAAAAACCGCGAAATGGGCCCTTCGTCATTTCCGGAAGCATCCTTGAGGAAGTTGCCTCGATAAGTGGGTACCAATTGGCTAAAAAAAATCAAATCAGCCGAGTAACTCCAGGGAGAGCCCTTTGATTTATCGTAGGCCAAACTGGTGACAAAGCGAAATTCATCTACTGTTTTCTGAAAGGGCTTGGGCACGACATTATTGGCAATAATAGTAGAGCCAGAGCCCAGTCTTTGTACTCCAAATAAGAAGGTGCTTACTGTTTCCCACTGCGTCCGATTTTTGCTGTACAGGGCGAAAAAGGTGCTGAGTCCGCCAAATTGAATGCGATCCTCTCCTGCACCTACCTTCGGGTTGATTTGTAGGAGTTGAAAAAAGTCCATGCCTAAGCCGGCACCAATTTGCCAGCCACTGGAATCTTTTTTAACTGCTTCTTTACGAAGATTTTTAGCCCGATCGTGATCAATTTGAATCTGTGCGCGCACGGGCAAGCCCGAAAGGGCTCCACAGAGAAGAATAACCAACAAGAAGCGCATCATGAACAGAAATTTTTTTTTCAATAGTTTCCCCAGATATAGTCTGGAGCTCACAAATATAGTTGTTTTTGTTAATATGTAAAGCGCAATCGAAGATAGTAACGATACCAATCAATTCTAATCGTATAGTTTGGGAAAAGATTAACGAAGTATTATTGATTCATTGGGTGATACCGCTCAATGGTTTCCCGTAGGAACTCTTTTCGAATATGGGTGTAAATTTCCGTGGTTAGGATGGATTCATGGCCAAGCATTTCCTGCACAGCCCGAAGATCTGCTCCGCCCTCGACCAAATGACTGGCGAAAGAGTGACGAAAGGTGTGGGGACTTACTTTCTTTGCCCAGCCTAGTTGCTGACATTGCTTTCGAATCATCAGGAAAATCATCTGTCGACTCAGGCCCTTCCCGCGCGCACTGAGAAATAAGGTGTCTGAAGCTTCGGGCAAGAATTGAACTCTGCTTCGTTCGTGTGTTCTATAGGCTTGAATTTGATCGATGGCCGTCTGTCCTATGGGCACGAGACGCTCCTTATTATTTTTTCCCACCACTCGGATAAAACCAGATTCCTGATAGAGTTGTGAGATTTTGAGAGAAGTCAACTCAGTCACGCGCAAACCACAGCCATACAGTACTTCAAAAATGGCTCGATTTCTATAGCCATGTCGAGATTGAAGGTCCACAGACTCAATGAGGGTAATCATTTCCTCAATGGACAGTATGGTCGGTATTTTTCTCCTCAAGCGGGGACCTTCAATATGCTCTGTGGGCGCCTGCTTAATGATATCTTCCAATCGGCAATAGCGGAAAAAAGTGCGCAATCCGGATAAAATGCGGTTTTGGCTATTGGGGCTGAGTCTCAGTTCGTAAAGCGTGGCCAAAAAGGTCTCAATGTGCTTGCGATCTACCTGCTGTAGTGGAACCACAGATTCATCCTGTCGCAGGAAACTTATCAGCTTGTTGACATCAGCCGTGTAGGCGTTAATGGAGTGTTGGGACAGCCCCTTTTCCAGTCGAAGATACGCTGTGAATCCCTTGAGTGCTGTTGTCCAGTCCAAAGTGTTCTTGTATTAAAATATGTAGTTATACTGCAAGGCAAAGGTCTGAATCACATTGAGTCCCCTCTTGAGTATAGGATTCCCCTCTTGATCGCGCTCGATGCCATCCGGTTGATCCCAATCGGTTTTTTGCAACAAAATATCGTGATCGTAGAAGAGGTTAAGTACAACAGTTAATCTCAATCCGCTCACAATCTCGTATGCAATTTCATTTCTCCAATCTACATCCACATTTTGGGGTTCGTTGAGATAGTTGGAGAACAGAATCAATTCGGACCGGGTAATCAATTTATCATTAAAGTATTTATTCTTGTATTGTGCCCGCAGACTGGAGCCAAACTGATACAATACCTGGTCAAAATCATCCGGTCCACGCCATTCGGTGCCATGCAAGCCAATCATAGCTTCCTCATCCCCGGGAATGGATGCGATTTCTTCATCGGCAACAATAATGGCTTTGGAAGCTGCGGGAGAGTACATAAAAGACAAATGTTTTGTCGCTTGATATTCGATACCGGGAGCAAAAGTAATCTGGACGGGCGACAAAAATTTAGCAATTGGTCCCATATCACTGCCCGATACATCTTTAAGGAAGTTCCCACGATAAGTGGGCAGCAATTGAGAAGAAGCAATCAAATCCGCAGAGTAACTCCATTTCGAATCTTCCGATGTAGCATAACTCAACCTGCTGACCACTCTCAACTCATCAATTGTTTTTTGATAGGGTTTGGAGATGGAATTTCCCGCAATCGTGGTTGTACCGGATCCCAATCGCTGCACGCCAAAAAGAAAAGTTCCGGTGTTTTCCCAAGTCAGGCGTTCATTTTTATATCTGGCAAAGCCCGTGCTAAGTCCCCCAAACTGGATTCGGTCTTCTCCTGCACCGACCTTTGGGTTGATTTGTAAGAGTTGGAAGAAGTCCAGACCTAAACCTACACCTCCGGACCAACCCTCCTTTTCCGTTTCTTCTAGCTTTTGTGCTTTTAGTTTTTCAGCTCTTTTTTCTGAAACGTCAATTTGAGCGGAGGCCATTCCTGCCCAGGCGAAGACAACGACCAATAGAGAGAATTGTACCACTTTTTGCATTGCGATTGTGATTTTTAATTTAAGAATAGATGCAAATATACTACTTTGAAGAAAACAGGTCTCGTGCATCATAGTTCAGCAAATTCAATAAAGCCGGTAATGCTGCGATATCATGAGGTATTGAGGAGAAAATGCCGATTGACATCAAGTGATAGGAAACAAAGTATTCGGGGGTGATTAAATTCTGAAAGTCACTTCCCTACAAGGATTTCTAAAAGTCGTCGGCATATATTGCTACCTATACTTTTCCAAAGAAGATAAATCGTTGATAAGAATGCGTTGGCGATTAAACTTGATGAGCCCCTGATCTTTCAACTCATTGAGAACAGATGTGACCGTTTGGCGAGAGGTGGCAGTAAGTCCGGCCAACTCCTGATGTGTTAGGGCATTTCGGATGAGATACTCATAGCCCAATCGCTCACCTTCCTTTTCAACTAAATGAAGCAGGCAATTCACTACCCGTTCCCGAGCATTCTCGAAAGCCATGGAACGTATGCGCTGATCCATCACATGGAGTTCATCAATCATAAATTGATTGAATTGGAAAGATAATTTAGGATCTTTCTTTAGAGAAGCTTCAACCGTAGAAATATGATACTTGATGAGCTCAACTGATGTGAGGGTCATTGCTTCTTCACAGTATTCGTGAGTTTTCCCCAATCCGCAAAGACCAATCATATCTCCCGGGCGAGCGATTTTCTTTATAATTTCCTTTTTTCCTTCTTTGATGACTATTTTAACTCGCCCTGAAAGCACCTCAAAAACGTGTCGAGCAGTTTCATTAGCCATATAAACATACGACTTTTCCTCAAAACTCATTTGCTTACCAGGCAAGTTTAGTTTAGAGGCTTGTGTCTCTACACCATTCGTATTATTAGTTATTCCCATGTTCAAGATTTACCAAATCAGTCAGAGAGAAATTATTTATCAAATTTCAACTTCAACGTTTCTTTCAGCACCTTAAAGGATTTACTTTTTCCCAAAAACTCTTCCAAAATTTCCTTTTTTGTTTTTGGTGTCTCCAGAATTTCCTCTTTAACTGATCGATCGGGATTTAGTTCAATATTGACTTTTAATTTTTTGTTTCCGAAGTGTTGTCGAAGGTCTTGAATCACCCAAACTTCTTGCAATAGTGTCGTTTTTTCAACTAAACTATCGACATACAAAAACAATTCCCCGTTTTTAATCGCGTTCTTTACATGGGATAAAACGCTTTTTAATGCGCCAGGGTTGGCAGCTTCTGTCAATTTTTCAAAATAAATCTGAACTTGTTCTTCGGAGAACTCATCGGATAAGTCATTTCCATCTTTATATTCCGCTTCTACTTTTTGTTCTAGATCTTGCAGAGAACTCAAGCCGGTCGTCCTCCGGCGACCTTTTCTCTTTTTGGATGGCAAATTTGAATCATCCGCTCGTGTAGATGATTCACCTTGATCTGCCTCTTCCACCTCGGAGGGTTGCGACTGCCCATCTTTTTCATCCTCAGTGGCGTCCCATTTAGGAGTTGATGGGGGTTGTGAGCGGGCAGCTGTCGGAGGGTCTTCCGCTACCTTGTCTTTTCGTTCTTCCGGAGCGGTGGGTTGATCCTCGGCGTGCGGCGAAGTGGAGTGATTTTGCTCTTCTTCTTCCCGCGCGGGATTTATAGAAGGGGCGTTAGTAGAAGAAGACTCGGACTTTACTTGCTTAGAGCGAGCTTTTTTTTTTCCGGCTTAGCACTGGTTCCTTCACGAAAAGGGTAAACCTCTCTCGCTTCTTGAATATGAGCTAGTTTTGCCAGGGCTAATTCAACGTGCAAGCGCTTGTTAATAGCGCGGGCATAGTGCGTATCACAATTATTGCAGATTTCCATCGCACTTAAAAGAAACGGGAGATCGACGGTTTTGGACTGTTCCAGGTAGCGTTCTTTGATTTGTCGCCCCACCTCTAGCAGTTGAACCGTTCCCGGGTTTTGGCATACGAGTAAATCCCGAAAATGCTCTGCTAGACCATTGAGAATTTGTTGGGGTTCAAAGCCCTGTCGCAAGACTTCCTGAAAGCGACTCAAGACGGCAGACAGATTTCTTTCCAGGAGTAAGTCTGTAGTTTGGAAATAATAGTCGTAATCGAGAATATTTAAGTTATCGATGACTGCCTGATAGCTCAAAGTGCCTTCACAGGCACTGGAAATGCGATCGAAAAGAGAAAGGCTATCTCGAAGAGCGCCATCTGCTTTTTGAGCGATGAGATGGAGGGCTTCTTCCTCGGCTTCTATCCCCTCTTCTTGACTGATATATTTGAGGTGTTGAGCGATATCCTCTACTTCCACACGCTTGAAATCATAAATCTGACAGCGAGACAAAATCGTGGGTAAAATTTTGTGCTTTTCCGTAGTGGCAAGGATAAATATAGCATGAGCCGGAGGCTCTTCGAGTGTTTTGAGAAAGGCGTTGAATGCCTGAGAGGTCAACATATGGACCTCATCAATGATAAAGACCTTGTAATTTCCCTGTGGTGGGGGTGAATTCACATGACCGATTAAGTCTCGGATGTCGTCTACCTTATTATTGGAGGCTCCATCCTGCTCGATGATATTAAAGGAAGTGTTTTTGGACATGGTGCGACACATGTCGCAAGAGTTACAAGGCTCAAAATCATCCGTGGGGCGCTCGCAGTTCAGCACCTTCGCCAAAATACGGGCACAGGTTGTTTTTCCCACCCCTCGCGGTCCGCAAAAAAGAAAAGCATGAGCGAGATGATCGCTTTTTAAAGCATTTTTAAGAGTTTCAGTAATATGAGTCTGTCCCACCACTTCAGAAAACTGCTGCGGTCTGTATTTCCTTGCCGATACTACGTATTTATCACTCATACAGACAAAGTTACTAAACCTCGATCAATTATTTGTATCCCGTCCCGGGCTAAAAAAACCCGAAGCTCCCGACATTCAATTCTTTCCGGCTCTTTGCGGTTTTCGAGATGCGATTTATATGGAGAGAGATTGTGTCCTGGCTGATTTACTTGCGCCCGGTTCACCTCTTAGATTAGTGTCATTACCATTAGGGTGCCTCCGGAAACTGTTTTTTGATGCCTGTAAGGGAATTGGTATTCAATCGTAATACAGTCAAATGAGCATAGTAAGAATAATAAATTGCGAATTATTTGAAAATGAATAGATGGAACTCACCCTGGAGTTTTGGTTTTTATTCCCGACTGCCATCGTCATAGCAACAATTGCTATGGCGTCTGGCATCGGTGGAGCTGTGTTCTTTTCTCCCTTGTTTATGCTGGTCTTACATTTGGAGCCTAAAGTAGCCATTGGAGCCGCTTTGATTACGGAGTTTTTTGGTTTTTTTAGTGGAGTGATCGCCTATTGGAAGTCAGGGCTGATCGATTATTCACTGGCAAGAAATTTACTGCTTTTTTCCGTGCCCGCCGCAGTGGTTGGTAGTGCTTATGCTGATTGGGTTCCCGATATTGTCCTAAAGGCTGTTTTCGCCTCTGGTATAATTTTTATCGGCTATCAATTATACAATTCATGGCGCAAAGAAGAAAGGGCGGCGAAGGAGAAAGAACATCGGAAAGAGTTTTCCACCGATTTTGAGAGTGAATTGATTGGTAAAGATGGTAAGGTGTATCACTACACGGTGTGCAATAAAAATATGGGACGGGGTTTTGCCGCAATAGGTGGGGTTTTTGTCGGCATGATTTCTGTAGGACTTGCCGAGCTGCAAGAATACCACCTGGTGGCTCGATGCAAAGTGCCAACACCGGTAGCGGTGGGCACTTCGATTTTTGTTGTGGTTATCACCGTAATGGTGGCTTCTGTAGGTCATGTTGTCGAACTGGCCAATTCCGGCGGAGCAGAAGCGAATCAAATGCTAAATATAGTCGCTTATACCGTTCCGGGTGTCATCATCGGCGGACAAATAGGTCCTCGCTTACAGTATCTGATTCCGGAAGATAAAATGAAAATCAGTATCTCTTTTCTATTCATTGCAATTGGCCTTTTCATGTTTTATACTTTGGGACAATAAAAAATAACGAGATGTCAGGACTAAAAAAATACGACGCTATCATCATAGGATCCGGACAGGCGGGAACGCCACTGGCTTTTCAATTTGCAAAAAGGAAACAATCCGTTGCATTCATCGAAAAAGAGCACTTCGGAGGGACCTGTTTGAATGTAGGATGTACTCCAACAAAAGCCTATGTGGCGAGTGCTAGAAGAATGTGGGACTATCAACAGATGGAAGCTTTAGGTGTAGATGTGAAAGGCTCTGCTCAAATCAACCTAAAAAAGGTAAAGGAAAGAAAAGACAATCTGGTTCGCTCCTCAGTTGAAGGTATTGCCAAAGGAATAGAGGAGGACAAAAACATTACAGTTTTCAAGGGCAAAGCAGAGTTTACCGACCTTAAAACTGTAACAGTCAATGGTCAGCAGCTCACCGCCCCTCAGATTTTCATCAATGTTGGTGGGCGACCTCGCATTCCCGAAGGTTTTGATTCCGTTCCTTATTTGACGAATCAAAGTATTTTAGAACTGCAAGAGGTCCCCAAACATCTCATCATCATTGGAGGGAGTTATATTGGCCTGGAGTTTGGACAGATGTTTCGAAGATTTGGAAGTAAAGTAAGTATAATCGAAATGAATCCCCATCTGATTGGACGCGAGGACGAGGAAATCAGTCGCACGGTAGAAGAAATTTTAATGAATGAAGGTGTACATCTTCGACTGAAGGCAAAATGCATATCAGCATCTCTCCTGGATCATGAAAGAATTCGGGTTGATGTCGATTGTGAAGATGGACCTCCCACTTTGGAGGGCACACATTTATTGCTGGCTACGGGTCGAATTCTAAACGGGGATCAACTCAATTTAGAGGCAACGGGCCTTTCTCTCAATGATCGGGGTGTTATTCCGGTAAATGATAGCCTGGAAACAAAACAAAAGGGCATTTTCGCTTTAGGTGATTGCAACGGAAAAGGAGCCTTTACACATACTTCATACAATGATTTCGAGATCATTTCGGATCACCTCTGGGGCAAGGGGAAAAGAAAGGTAAGCGACAGAATCACGACCTACAGCCTGTTTATCGATCCGCCACTGGGTAGAGCGGGGATGACTCGCCAACAAGCACTGGATCAGGGCTACGAGATTTTGGAAGCCTCCTACCCAATGAAAAAAATTGCTCGCGCCAGGGAAAAGGGGGAAACTCAAGGCTTGATGAATATTATTGTGGATCGAAAAACGAATAAGATATTGGGAGCTGCCGTATTGGGAACCGGAGGAGATGAAATCATAACGAGTATATTACAAGTGATGTACGCCGATGAGCCCTATACCGTCATTCGGGACTCCGTGATTCCCCATCCGACGATTTCAGAACTGATTCCCACCATGCTTGAAGAGCTATCTGCACCGGAAAACGAGTAAATCTAAGCAGGGCATTCATAGAGAGTCAGAAAAAGTGAGTTGCTACCCAGCTTTCGCCACGCTGCGATTTATCCTAATGACACCGCTTCGCGGTTCGGGAAGTGTTATTTATAAAATGACCAAAAGAGAATAAGGTAAAGACAATGCGGTGCCCTGTCTCTACTTTCAGCGTTTTTACCTGGAGTAGAGCAGCAAGGCATTTCAGATCTACAGCAGTGTGTGCTGCTCACTGGCGGATACGCGAAGTAAATACATCGCCATGCCAGTTGAGTGCGGAATGAGAGAGAAATGTGTGGTTTTCATTTGGCGTCAAAGCCCGGCCAACTAAAATAGAGAACAGTGTTTACTCATCTTTGTCAACCGCTGATTTTTTGCGCTTTTTGAGGGCGAAGAGCTCATCCCGTAGCTGTGCCGCTTCTATAAAGTCGAGGTCTTTGGCGGCTTTTTTCATTTTGCGCTCCGTTTCTTTGATCATTTTGTCAATTTGCCCGGCGTCCATGTAGTCGATTACCGGATCGGCGGCCAGATCTTGTCCCTCCGGCCCCGCATAGGCCTTACTGTTTTTGCCGCGAATATCGAGTATGGACTTCTGACCGAGAATATCCTCTCTCGACTTATAAATCGTCGTCGGATCGATGCCGTGTTCCTCGTTGTAAGCTATTTGTATGCTTCGACGCCGTTCGGTTTCGTCGATGGTACGCTGCATGGATTGGGTGACTTTGTCGGCGTAGAAAATCACCAGACCTTCGGAATTTCTGGCGGCGCGACCCGCTGTTTGCGTCAATGAGCGCTCATTTCTAAGGAAGCCCTCTTTATCTGCATCGATAATGGCTACGAGTGACACCTCCGGCAAGTCGAGCCCTTCTCGCAACAAGTTCACGCCCACCAATACGTCGTACTCGCCCAGGCGCAAGCCGCGAATGATTTCAACGCGATCCAGAGTATCCACTTCGGAGTGAATATATCGGGTGCGGATATTCAGATCCAACAGATATTTGGTGAGCTCTTCCGCCATCCGCTTGGTCAGCGTGGTAACTAGGGTGCGTTCATTCTTCTGCACGCGTTGGCTGATTTCATCGAGCAGATCATCGATCTGATTGATGCTGGGCCGCACTTCAATCGGTGGATCTAATAGTCCTGTCGGTCGAATGAGCTGCTCGGTAATCACCCCTCCGGTCTGCTCCATCTCGTAATCAGCGGGCGTAGCAGAGACAAAGACAACTTGATTAATCATGCCTTCAAACTCGTCAAAACTTAGGGGTCGGTTGTCCATAGCCGACGGCAGGCGAAAACCGTAGTTCACCAAATTCGTTTTACGGGCGCGATCACCCCCCCACATGCCACGCACCTGCGGAATGGTCACATGACTTTCGTCGATCATCATCAGGTAGTCATCCGGGAAATAATCGAGCAAACAGAATGGCCGGGTGCCCGGCTTGCGACCGTCGAAATAGCGGGAGTAGTTTTCTACCCCATTGCAGTATCCGAGTTCCCGCATCATTTCAAGATCGAAATTCACTCGCTCGTGGACCCGCTTGGCTTCCAAATAGCGCCCTTCCTTCTCGAAGTACTTTTCTTGTTCGTACAGCTCATCCTCGATATCCCGCAGAATGTGTTTCATTCGCTCTTTGGGGGCCACATATAGGTTGGCGGGAAAAATGGCCGCGTGCTCCAATTGCTCACTTGCGCGTCCGCTTTCCACATCAATCATTTCAATGCGCTCTATCTCATCTCCGAAAAAGGTAATGCGGTAGCCGTAATCTACATAGGGTAAATTGATATCTACAGTATCTCCCTTCACTCGAAAGGTACTGCGATCAAACTGTGTCTCCGTGCGGGAATACAAAATCTCCACCAACTGGTACAAAAAGCGATTGCGCGTGATGGCCAGGCCTTCTTTTAGCCGAATGATTCCGGATTTGTAGTCCTCGGGGTTTCCCATACCATAAATACAGGAAACGGAGGCAACGATAATAATATCGCGCCGGCCGGACAGCAGATTAGAGGTAGCTCTCAACCGCAGTTTGTCTACCTCTTCATTGATCGACAAGTCTTTCTCAATAAAAGTATCACTGTAGGAAAGGTAGGCCTCGGGTTGATAATAGTCGTAATAGGACACAAAGTACTCGACTGCATTATCGGGAAAGAATTCTTTAAACTCTCCGTACAGCTGAGCCGTCAGTGTTTTATTGTGCGTGAGAATGAGAGTGGGGCGATTCATCTCGGCGATCACATTGGCCATGGTAAAGGTCTTGCCGGAACCGGTAACGCCCAAAAGCACTTGCGCTCGTTCCCCGGCATCAATGCCATCGAGAATTTCCTTTATAGCCCGCGGCTGATCTCCGGTGGGTTCAAACTTTGATGTTAATTGAAAAGCCATGTCCTAAAATATTCAGTTGAATTTAAGTAACAAAGTCAGGGAGGGGATAGTTTCCAAAAAGAAACGGGCCAAAACACCCTCTCTGGTATTTAAAAACTCGTTTTCTGTATTTTTTTATGCGTTTCTAAATAGCTGCGCAGAGCTGCCGATCCGTACCACTGATAGATATCGTAGTCGAGAAGTCCGGCGGCTATGGCGGGGTCGCTCTGCAGAAGCTGTTTGACTTCCTCTTTTTCCGTCAGGTCGAAAATAAAGATACCTCGATAATTTTTAGGATTGGCCTGCAGAGGTCCGGCGAGGACTAAAATGCCTTTTTCTACCAGATCCGCAATATTTTTGAGATGTCCCGAAAAGAGGTCCTGCACTCGCTCCGGATCAGAAAGGGTGTCGGGACCCGTTTTTAGAATGATAAATGAATAGGTTTTCATGCCATACTCGTCAGCTCCAAGGGATTGCGCAAGAGTGGAATCGTAGGCCACTTCATTTTGCGCCGCACAGAGGGTCGTGACAATGAGCAACAGAAGCAGGAGGCCGGTGCGAGTATTCATCTTGATTGTTTCGTTTTGGGAAGAAGGGCAAAGATACGGGTAAGTCTGGAAACCACTAAAACAGGCCGGGAAATTAACACGGGGTGTAATTACATATTTTGAGCGTCTGGATTGCAACCTTCCCGGAAAGGTGCATTTCAGGCAAAATGCATGTCGAGCTGACGAACAGATAGACGCCTCCGATATTGGGATAGTGATGCGAAAGGCCCGCAGGGGTCACCCCACTGGGGGGACCGAGCGAACAGCGAGCCTGTAGCGTAACGACCTGAAGGAAGCCGAAGGCGACCGGAAGGGATCCCCCAAAAAAATAAAATGAGAAAAATATTGAAGGCTGTGTAACTTTATGGACAACCCTTTCGTAATACAATTGAAATGAATCACAGGGAATACAATAAAATTGTGGAGGATTATGCCGATGGGCTGTATCGCTACTTGCTGAAAAATATGCGGGAAGCGGCCGATGCGAAGGATGCGCTGCAATTGACGTTTTGCCAGCTGTGGGAGCATCGGGAGGAGATTGACGAGGAACGGGTTAAGTCCTGGCTGTTTACGGTAGCTCATCACAAAATGATCGATCATTTTCGGCGGAGGAAGCACACGACGCCTGTTTTACCACTGCACTTGAGTACGCGGGCGGAAGAAGAGCAGTGGGAGTTGCAGGACATGTTGGATCATGCTTTGAAGTACTTGCCGACTCAGCAGCGTTTGCTCATTACTTTGCGCGACTATGAAGGCTACAGCTATAGGGAAATTGCCGAGATCGCGGAGCTAAAATTGGATCAAGTGAAGGTGTATTTGTTTCGGGCGAGGAAAAAATTGCGCCAAATTATTGAGCGGGGGGCAGGAGCCCAGTCAAAAGTAGAAGGTTAAGATGGAAAAGATACATAAGCTGAATTACGAATTTTATGCACTCGACTATATGGACGGGGAATTAACGGTGGAAGAGCGGGAGGCTTTTGAGCAATTTCTGGCTAGAGAGCCGGAGGTAGCTCAGGAGTTGGAAGGTCTGGAAGAGATGGTGCTGGAGGATCGACCGGTGGTACTTGAGGAGAAGTCAACCCTCTATCGCCATGCTGATGAGGGTGTGAGTGGGGCGACGCGATGGTGGGCGTTGGCAGCGAGCTGGGCGTTTTTAGTCGTGGCGGGGTCTATGGGCTTGTGGCTATCCGGATCAGTGACATCGGCTGAGGCGGATAGCGCTTCGTGGGTCACAGAGGATATCCACCCGATGGAAGTAAGAGAGGTCCGGGTGGCGATTGGTGAAGATGCGGCTGTATCCCGCAGAGAGGTCGTTTCGCGCGCTGAAGCTGAAGAAGCCCCGGGCATGGAATTGGAATCGGCCTGGGCGGTAGAACCAGCCGTTGAGTTACCGGGCAGAGCGAAAATAGTGGGGATGGTAGAGAAAGGGTCTGGTGATCTGCCCTATGTGGAGATAAAGGATGTTGAAGCAGTGGCTGTATTGCCTTCCGCAGAGATGAAGCCATTGTCAACGGCCTTCGATTTCCAGGCAAAAGTGAGGGCTAATTCTCCTTTAGAGATGAACGAAAACCGGAAGGATGCTTCTGTTTTTTCCAGCGATAAAATTGCGATTTTGGAGCCCATCTCCAAGTTATTAACAGAGGATCAAAAAGATTGGGTAGCTCAGTGGCGCCCATTGGAAACATTAAAGCAAGAGGTTGATCGCGGCCGATGGATGGAAGCGATCACTCCTGAATTTTTACACTCATCAAAATGAATACAATGAAACAAAATGTTAACACGAGTTTGCTGATTTTAGTACTGGCCTTGTGGGTCATTCCGAGCTGGGGACAAAGCCGGGACACCATTCAAATCGACCGAAAGGGCAAGAAAATTCAGCTTGAGGTCATAGAAGAGGAAACCGACACTGTGCCGAAAAAGAAGATTACAGTGGGCTGGAACCCCAAAGACAAAAAAAAGGAAAAGGCATTCGATCCATGGAAAACGAGATGGTTCCTCATCGATTTAGGCTTTGCCAGCTATCTCTATGATGGGGATCAGCCCAGCGTTTCCTTCCCGGATTCAGATTTAGAAAGACCCATTAATCCCATGGAGCAACGCATTTGGAGGTCCTGGAATGTCAACATCAATCTATTTCAAACTCGCCTGAGTTTATATAAGAACTATTTAAGTTTAACTTCCGGTTTGGGCTTTGAGTACTACCAGTATGGCATGGAGAATGAAGTTCAAATTCAGGCGCGCACAAGAGATGTAGAGTTTGCCTATACGGGGATTGACTACGATGCGAATCGATTGCGTAGCTGGTACATGACGGTGCCGATGATGCTCAATATGGAAACGAATCCGAAGAGAACGTCTCGATCCTTTCGGATCGGCGTCGGTGGTTTTGTTGGTTTGAGACTATCGACCACCCTGCGGCAAAAGTGGGATATCTACGACAATCGGACACGAAATAACTTCAACTTCAATCAATTTCGCTACGGATTTGCCGGCCAAATTGGATATGGACCGGTCACCTTGTACGGCAACCTGGCTGTCAATGGCATGTTTGATGCGGGCAACACCGATGAGTTCAACCTCATGCCGCTCAATGTAGGCATTCGGGTAATTCCCTTTTAGTTGTGCAATTCCCGATAAAACACAAGCCCTGCAGATGACGTCTGTGGGGCTTTTTTTTTGAATATAAAGGATGGGTAGGATGAGAGACGGAGTTTTTGAAAAAAGAAGAGTACATTTTCAACCGATATTTTTCTCCTACTTCTCGATTTCGAGGGGTTCTCATTTTTTGATCTGCAGCATTGGGAGGTAGGTAGGTCAAAGGTCAACCGACTACGCTGCTTTGCAGCTTTGTCGGTCGAGGAATGTTAAAGTAATGTGTCGATGCTTTAGAGACTGGCCGCTATCACTGGCGGTGGGTCCGGATTCCTTTGCTGCACCGAGCAAGCAAAGGAAAAACACCCAAGAAAAGAGCGCCGAGCACCGGGTTGCCTTGTTTTAGCGGGGTCGCAGGTCTCTACAAATACCAAATAACACAAACAATCCTCATCCCGCGCTTGACGCGGGATCCTTTGCGGATTAATGTGCAGGGTGATGAGAGATGTTCTTTACGAATGTTGTGGTATTTGGACAGAGACAGGGCGTGCTTCGCCCGCCGAAGCTCATAGCGTAGGCGGTGCCCTGTCTCTACAATGGCACACGCACGGGCCTCACTGTCTGAACCGCTGATTGATCTGATTCAGTGAAGGCCATGATTAGAAACGTTGATAGTGAGAGAGAACGGTTTTTCATTGATGTTTTTCGGCTGTTAGAAACACATAGCTTAGTACCGCGAATCATGGATAC
>JAWLFI010000124.1:0-3396 GCA_041685645.1 Saprospiraceae bacterium
GAATCAGCCCAAATGTCCGGTTCATGCATATACAAACAGAAAAAAGGAGTTTTTTCATTGAGCGCCGCCTCAAGCGGCCGATGATCTAACGTTCGTAAATCCCGCTTGAACCACACTACATTTGCCACCGAACGAGGCATTTATACTCTCAATTTAGACATGCCTCCATCCACTCCTACGATCTGCCCACTTATCCAGGATGCTTTATCACTCAACAAGAATTGAGTCATGTAGGCTATATCTTTGGGCTGGCCAACGCGTTTTAGAGGATGACGATCATCTGCATTTTCTCGCTTGCTGTCTGAACTCAATAGCTGCTTTGCCAGAGGCGTATCAACTAAAGAGGGCGCAATCGCATTGATTCGAATCTTGGGTGCCCATTCTGATGCCAGGGTTCGAACCAGACCTTCCACCGCTCCTTTGGCCGCTGATATAGAGGCGTGAAAGGGCATTCCTTGCTGTACAGCAACTGTGGAGTACATGACCACCGCGGGTGCATCCGCTTTCTTTAAAGCCTTTTGAAAATGAGAAATCACTTGCACTGCTCCCAGTACGTTCACATTAAAGTCCTGCGTAAAGTCCTTGGCTTTTAAAGAACGGAAGGGTTTGAGATTAATAGACCCCGGACAATATACCAGAGCATCCACCACCTCCGGAAAATCATGGGACTTCCATTCTTCTCCCAAGATATCTCCCTCTTTGTGTTGGACTCCATCGGGTAGATTTTCTGAAGACCTCGAGATATTTGTTACTTCGTATCCATCATCGAGTAATAATTGAGCCACTTCACGCCCAATTCCTCCCGTCGCTCCTACTATAATCGCCTGTTTCTTCATACCTTATAATTTTAGTACTATTACAAATCAAAAGCTAGTTTGTTAATTCTTTTTGTCATTTGGATGAAACTTCTACAAAAAAACCCCTTCGCCAATATCCGGCGAAGGGGTGATAAACAATCAATACACAAAATTACTGAACAACAAGCTTCTTACTTATTAAACCCTCCGCGGTAACGATCTCTACCGTGTACAATCCTTTGGCCAATTGACCAACTTTTAGATCCACCGTATTTCGGCCAACAAAAAGGTCTCCTCTAAAGGGTTGACTTACAATTTTACCGCTTAAGTCCCGAATATTTACATCTACTCCACTTCCTATCTCCTCATCTAATTCAAGAGTCAGTGTCGCGCGATTAGTGGCCGGATTAGGGAAAACGGAAACATCTCCTCGTATCACTTGATCTGAGCTCGTGGACAAGGGCAATTCCAATACTGTTCCATCAGCCAAAACAGCGTATAAACCGAAACCGGGATCGTCCATATTTTCTGGCTCAAAAAATCCGGATGCCATAACAGTTGCTGCTCCACCTTCCAGTCCACTTAAAGGAGCCGTATATGACAACAGCACATCTGGATCGCCAGCTGCTGTAATGTCTATGGTATAATCATCAGCAGGAACATTTAAATAATCTGTCTGATCTGTAAAGGACAACCCATCAGCCAACTGCGCCACATCTCTGGCAAAAACATCTACTGAAGGGGCATCCGGAGAGCCATGAAAAATGACGAAATCCACACCATCATCTTCTGCGGATTCTCGCGCAGGTGTCACCACTTCTAAGTTGAATGGTGCTTCCATATCCCCGACAATTCCGTTGGCTATCAATTGATACGTTTCATTCGGCTCCAATATGAAATCAAAATCTACAAGAATATCATCCGGGCTCGAACTTCCAGCCAACGCCACTCCCACATTCAGATTAACTCCAGCAGGCACATCTAGGTATTCCGTAGCTGTTCTAAATTCAAAATCCTGAATAAAGGGATCATCATTGACCCAGACGTCAACCGTAGGTGACGGAGAATTGTGAATCACTTGCAGTCGGGCTGTATTTTGTACAGGCGGCAATGCTATTAAACCTCCACTGGGAAGTACTGCCAATAATGCAAATTCGGGGTCATCCGCTGTCTCTGGGTTGATAAAACCAGAAGCAATAACGGCAGCTGCCTGTCCATCTAAAGGAGTCAGAGGAGCCAAAAATGATCCGACGATCACATCCGAACCTGCTGGTTTCACATCAACAGTGTAATTAGAGGCCGGCACATTGATATACTCTGTTGCCTCTCCAAATGCCAACCCTTCTATTAATGTAGCTACATCTCTCGCCTCTACATCAACAGCAGGGGCATCTGTAGCTCCGTGAACAATCACAAAGTCTACACCATCAGATTCTGCAACTAAGCGCGAAGGAGATACTATATCCAAATCAAAAGGTGTGTCCATGTCTCCAACTATTCCGTTCGCGACTGCCAGGTAATTTTCATCGGGATCCAATAAGAAGTCAAAATCGACTAAAATATCACTCGTGTCTGAACTCCCGGCCAAAGCTATTCCAATATTCAAATTTACGCCCGCAGGCACTTGAACGTACGGCGTGGCTGATCGATACTCAAAATCCGTCAGGAATGGTTCATTATTCACCCAAATATCAACTGTCGGTGAAGGAGAGTTATGCACAATTTGCAAGTTGGCCGTATTGATCACAGCATCCAGTTCCAAAAATGTACCATCAGGAAGAACTACAAATAAACCGAAAGCCGGATCATCCATACCCGGATCTAAAAATCCACTCGCGATGACAGTTGCCGCTCCGCCTTCCAGTCCGGAAAGATCCGCAGCATATGAGGCAAGGATTGGTTCCGTACCTGCGCCTTTAATGTCAATGATGTATTCATCTGCCTCAACATTGATATAGTCAGTGTTTTCTGCGAAGCTCAAATCATCGGCCAATTGTGCTACATCTCGTGCAAACACATCCACAGCGGGCGCATCTGTCGAACCGTGAAATATCGTGAAATCAACGCCATCAGCCTCTGCTTCCTGACGGGCCGGGGAAATTAACTCTAAATTAAATGGAGTATCCATATCTCCCACAATACCATTAGCAATCACCTGGTAATTTTCGTCGGGGTCTAATAAGAAGTCAAAATCGACTAAAATATCACTCGTGTCTGAACTCCCGGCTAATGCTATCCCCACATTTAAATTTACTCCTGCGGCAACTTCCAGATAGGAAGTCGCTGTCCGATATTCGACATCCGTCAAAAAGGGCTCGTCATTCACCCAAATATCAACCGTTGGAGACGGCGAATTGTGCACTATTTGCAAGTTAGCCGTGTTATCGACTGATTCCAACTCTAAAAATGTACCATCTGGTAAGACGACAAATAAACCGAAAGCAGGATCATCCATACCGGGATCTAAAAATCCACTTGCGATGACAGTTGCCGCTCCGCCTTCCAATCCGGAAAGATCCGCAGCATATGAGGCAAGGATTGGCTCCGTACCTGCGCCTTTAATGTCAATAATGTATTCATCTGCCTCAACATTGATATA
>JAWLFI010000124.1:3496-7580 GCA_041685645.1 Saprospiraceae bacterium
TTCCAATCCGGAAAGATCCGCAGCATATGAGGCAAGGATTGGCTCCGTACCTGCGCCTTTAATGTCAATAATGTATTCATCTGCCTCAACATTGATATAGTCAGTGTTTTCTGCGAAGCTCAAATCATCGGCCAATTGTGCTACATCTCGTGCAAACACATCCACAGCGGGCGCATCTGTCGAACCGTGAAATATCGTGAAATCAACGCCATCAGCCTCTGCTTCCTGACGGGCCGGGGAAATTAACTCTAAATTAAATGGAGTATCCATATCTCCCACAATACCATTAGCAATCACCTGGTAATTTTCGTCGGGGTCTAATAAGAAGTCAAAATCGACTAAAATATCACTCGTGTCTGAACTCCCGGCTAATGCTATCCCCACATTTAAATTTACTCCTGCGGCAACTTCCAGATAGGAAGTCGCTGTCCGATATTCGACATCCGTCAAAAAGGGCTCGTCATTCACCCAAATATCAACCGTTGGAGACGGCGAATTGTGCACTATTTGCAAGTTAGCCGTGTTATCGACTGATTCCAACTCTAAAAATGTACCATCTGGTAAGACGACAAATAAACCGAAAGCAGGATCATCCATACCGGGATCTAAAAATCCACTTGCGATGACAGTTGCCGCTCCGCCTTCCAATCCGGAAAGATCCGCAGCATATGAGGCAAGGATTGGCTCCGTACCTGCGCCTTTAATGTCAATAATGTATTCATCTGCCTCAACATTGATATAATCAGTGTTTTCTGCGAAGCTCAAATCATCGGCCAATTGTGCTACATCTCGCGCAAATACGTCCACAGCGGGCGCATCTGTCGAACCGTGAAATATCGTAAAATCAACGCCATCAGCCTCTGCTTCCTGACGGGCCGGGGAAATTAACTCCAAATTGAATGGAGTATCCATATCTCCCACAATACCATTAGCAATCAATTGATAAGACTCGCCTGCCTCGAGAGTATAATCAAAATCGACAATAATGTCACTCGTATCTGAACTTCCGGCTAATGCTATCCCCACATTTAAATTTACTCCTGCGGCAACTTCCAGATAGGAAGTCGCTGTCCGATATTCGACATCCGTCAAAAAGGGCTCATCGTTCACCCAGATATCCACCGTGGGTGAGGGCGAGTTATGTACGATTTGCAAGTCTGCTGTATTGCTTTGTTCTGGTTCAACGGTTATAGTGCCCACCATACCCAAAGCAACATGGGGTGTGCATTCATAATCGTAAAACCCTTCCTCCTCAAAGACATATTCGTAAGTCCAACCCGTCGCAGAAGGACCTGAATAAAAGGAGTCGGGATTACCGGGATAAGTCATTTGACGACCATCCACATTATGAGACCCCTGAACATTTTCCCAGATTACTGTATCTCCGACTGTGATGACTAAATCTTCCGGAGTAAATTGATTACTGCTTACTTCCACCATATGAGAAGTCTGCGACCAGGCGGCACTACTTAACAACAGTGCTAGAATAATGAGTAAATAATTGCGCAACATAGATTTGATTTTGGTTATAAAATTCTATTGTTAAAACCAAAATAAACCCCGAAAGGTTGGCTGCTTTCTCCGCTATTTCAATTTCGAGAAATTAGGTGACACAAGCTTATAATAGTATAAAGAATCACCAACGATTGGCAAGTTTGTTTCGTTTGTAAATGCTAATTGTATTTAAATTTACAACTTTCGCAATATGGATCGCACCATGCCTGGACCTTCATAAACCAATCCGGAGTATATTTGAACCAAATCTGCACCGGCCTCTAATTTTTCCCGAACTTGTTCTTCAGTCCTTACACCGCCGACTCCTATCAATACAAAATCTGACCCCAAAGCGGCTCGCATACGACTCAACCACAGTGTCGATTCTTCGTGCAGGGGAGCCCCACTCAAACCTCCACCACCGATCTCCCTGAGTTTTTCTTCGTCCGTCAACAAATTCTCTCTGCGAATCGTCGTATTGCTCACAACGCAGCCCGCGAGCTGATTGCCCTTGACTACTTCGACAATATCATCTAATTGATTGAGAGAGAGATCCGGCGCTATTTTGAGCAAAATGGGCTTCGGATGGTCTTTTCTTCGATTCAGCTCCTGAAGCTGAGAAAGCAATTGATCCAGAGGGGCTTTATCCTGCAACTCTCTCAACCCCGGCGTGTTGGGAGAACTTACATTCACCACAAAATAATCAACAAATGGAAAAAGTGCAGTAAACGCAGCTTCGTAGTCTTTGTGGGCCTCTGCATTAGGCGTCCATTTATTCTTCCCAATATTTCCCCCAATAATTAGATGGGCAGGTCGCTCAGTATTCTTCAATCGCTCAACACAGGCCGCAACACCGTCGTTATTAAATCCCAATCTATTAATCAGCGCCTGATCTTTGGGGAGCCGAAATAATCTCGGCTTTTCATTGCCCGCTTGAGGCTCTGGCGTCACCGTGCCAATTTCCACAAAGCCAAAACCCAAATGAGCCATAGCAGAAAAGTACTTCCCATCCTTATCGAATCCCGCAGCCAGACCTATGGGATTCACAAACTCCAACCCCATGCATTCCACGGGATGCCAGTCGCGAGACCTTTTACCCAATGGCGGAAACATCCAGGATCCCCATCGCCACCGAAGAACCCACTGAAAAATCCGCATCGTCATCCCATGCACCTTTTCGGCATCCCACAAAAACAATATTGATTTCAGAACTTTCCACATAGTGCAAAAATAGAATTATTCTTCATCTCCGCCCTCTTAGCGCTGCCTTTCGTCACAAACTGCACAAAAGCCCGCGATGGTGCTAGAAAAAACAAGCTTAGCTATTACCTTTGTAGGGAACAATATTAAATTCATGGAACGCAAAAGAGTCTTATCGGCTATTCAGCCAACGGGAGAAATACATTTAGGCAATTATTTTGGCGCCATTGCCAGATGGATCGAATTGCAGGAGAAGCACGACTGCTTTTACGGCATCGTCAATTATCACGCGATGACCATGCCTTACAAACCCAAAAAGTTACAGGAAAACACCTGGAATATGGTGCTGGATTTGCTGGCGGCAGGCGTCCGTGAAGAATCTCTTTTCATTCAGTCTCTTGTACCTGAGCATGCTGAACTCAACTGGATTCTCCATTGCTTTTGCTCTTATGGTGAGCTCGGACGCATGACCCAATTCAAAGATAAGAGCAGCCAGGTCCAGTCCAAAGACAATTACATTTCCGCCGGCCTCTTCTCCTACCCCGTCCTTCAGGCTGCTGACATTTTGATGTACAAGGCCGATTTTGTGCCCGTTGGACGCGACCAGGATCAGCATCTCGAACTGACCCGCAACATCGCCCAACGATTTAACCATCAAGTAGGAAAGGAGTACTTTGAGTTGCCAGAAGTCCTGTACAGCGACACTCCCAAGCTGCTTTCCACCGCCGACCCCAGTCGAAAAATGAGTAAAAGCGCAGGTCCCAAGCACTTTATTTCCCTTTTTGCTCCTGCTGAAGACATTCAGCGACAGATTCGCTCCGCAGTCACTGACACCGGACAATCCACCACCGGCGAAATGAGCCCCGGCATTCAAAACTTATTCCAGATCCTCAAAGCCTGTGGAAACAATCAAGCCCTCGAATCGCTCATGGATGATTATAAGGCGGATCGCCTAAAATACGTAGAATTAAAGGAGGCAGTAACCGCGACGCTTATTGAGTTCACCCAGCCCCTGACAGAGCGCCGGAAAGAATTACAAGATCAGCGGAAGCAAGTTAAAGACAGCATCAAAGCGAGTTCGGCACGAATCCGCCAGGTCGCCCAAACTACCCTCAAAGAGGTTAAGCAATTGACCGGGCTCATGAATCCCAAAGTTTAGTTTATTTTTAATTTTTAGGGAGTGCCCCCGGCACTATTTTCGAGACGAGTACTCGAAGCGAAATATTCAATCTGAAAATAGTGCCGGGGTCGGGCTATGCGGGGCTGTCGGTCGCCCCAAATTAGGGGCGACACCTCGCCCGTCAAAGCGGGCTTCGGTCCCCTCCTATCCCTCACTCACTCTTTTTGAAAGTGGTGGCCATTGATGCCACATACTGTCAACTGGCAAAAA
>JAWLFI010000125.1:0-7528 GCA_041685645.1 Saprospiraceae bacterium
ATTTAGTGGTAATGGCACTCGACATGTACTCATGGCGAGGGGCACTCCCTAATAAATAAATAATTAATTTTCTTTAGGGTAAGTGGAAATGAGATCCATGTTTAAATCGTAGTGTTCCTCGAGCTGCTTCATTTGCTCATAGGTGCCGAGGAGGATGAGAGTGCAATTTTGATTAATGGAGTAATGTGGGTTGGGGTTAACGGTGTATTCCCCATCCTGATCTTTGACCCCGATGACATATACGCCGGAATATTTTCTAAGATTGAGTTCTCGGAGTTCAACCTCTTCCTCTGAGATAGCGAGTTGTTGAAGACGGGTTTCGGCGAATACGATATTATTATCGAGTTCATCAGACAGGAAGGTGAAAAATTGAGTAGAATGGGGTTTTTTAACGAGATTGGCCATGTAAAAGCCGCCGATTTGCTCAGCCATAATGGTATGATCGGCGCCTGAAAGCAGTAATTTCTTTTTCGTACTGCGGTCTTTTGCCCGGGAGATAATGATGAGGTCTTTATTGATTTGTCTGGCGCTCAGGACGACGAATAAATTATCGGCATCTTCAGGGAGCGCTGTGATAAGAGCCTGTGCGCGGGAAATTCCAGCTTCTTCCAGGGTCTCGTCCTTGGTAGCATCGCCTTCTACATATAACAAGTCACCGTTTTGCTGATGCATGAGTTCAAGTTCCTCTACTTTCTGATCTATGATGATGAATTTTCTATCGTGCTGTAATAAATAGTGGACAATCTCGCGGCCGTATGAACTATATCCGCAAATAATTACATGGTCTTTGAGTTTACTAATTTCTTGTTTCATTTTTCTGAAGTCTAGCTGGTGAAAAAATTGACCTTCGATGATGTAGTAGGTGAATGCGGATAGCATGTAGGACAGAATGAGTACGTTACAAACAATATAGATTGCTGTGAAAATCATTCCGTTTTCTGAGAGGGGTTCTACTTCGTGAAAGCCGACGGTGGAAAAAGTGATGATAGACATATAGAGTCCCTCAAGAATGGTGTATTTCTCGAGGATCACATACCCTATGGTGCCGATGATTAAGGAGATAAATGGCAATCCGATCGCCCATTTTAGGGAAAGGAAGTTAGACTTTTTCAGCTGCCTGTAATTATCCGTCATCATAGAAAACGAAAGATAGTAAGATTGTTGCTAAATCTGAGCCCACTTTCAGGAAACTTTACAGGCTGAAATATGGTGATAAAGAGAGCATTCTTGAAATGTATAGGTATTATACTTATATTTACAGGCACACTATATGGAAACCCAGTATATCAAGAGATTAAACATAGTCGACATTGCAAAGGTGTATATCACTGCACTCCTTTGTTTATGCTGTGCTTTCCCTTTGTTGGCACAAGAGGCGCAGAGTGTTCAGGTTCCAGCTGAAGGGGTTTTTCGAAAGGAAGTTCACGGGGCGGATACAAGGAAAGTTCGGATCGTGGATTTGGAAAGAGGTGAGGAGTATCGAGTGGTGGTAAAGGGTCCCCGCTCACAGTTTACAGACTGGATTTCAGCAGTGATAGACGTGAAGAAAAAGCACTACAAGGGCACTGATGTTACGCAGTTTACCTGGGAGGCGCCTGAGAGCGAGGTGCTATTGAAGCTTCCAGAAGCTGAGGGCTATTACATCAGTATTTTGACCGCAAAAAGCCCGCAGCAGATTCAATCATCCGCTAAAAATGATCATTACAATCCTGAGCCGGATGACGATCCGGAATTACTAGTTAAGGATGTGTTAATAGGTGGAGATTGCTTCGATGTGAGCAACATCAATTTAAGCAGTAGGTCAAATTCGGCGGGTACTTTTTCTGCCGGAATGAGCTCCATTGGTATTGATGAGGGCGTGGTATTAGGCACGGGGAATGTGAGCATAGGTGTCGGACCAAATGTCACGACAAATTCAGGAACAGATGACGGTGTGAATTCAAATGATGCAGATTTGCAGCAAATGGTAAATGAACTTTTCCAAGGTTCAAATCAACCCATTTTTGACGCTACCATATTGGAGTTTGAGTTTACGCCAACAGTAGATAGTGTGACCTTTGAGTATGTATTTGCCTCTGAGGAATATTGCGATTATGTGGCTTCAAATTTTAATGATGTTTTCGGTTTCTTTATTTCCGGTCCCGGAGTAAATGGCGACTTTTCGAATAATGCTGAAAATATTGCTCTCGTTCCCGGAACGAATGATTACGTGAGTATCAATACTCTTAATTTTAATACCAATTCAGCATATTACGTGGATAATGTGCCCGTAGGGCAGCCTCAAAATGCTCCCGGATGCACGAATGAGCCTCTCACACCGAGTCCAACAACTGACTTTATAGAATACGATGGGTTTACCGTTCCCCTGCAGGCCATTGCCAATGTAGTGCCCTGTGAGACCTATACCATTAAATTGGCCGTAGCAGATGTGGGAGATGGGCGCTTTGATTCTGCTGTTATGTTGAAAGCGGGAAGTTTTCAAGCTGGGGGTACGGCGCTTTTAGATGTGGAGTCTGAAATCGGGGGCAATACATTCTATGAAGGTTGCTCCGATGGAGGGTTTTATGTTCGAAGAGGAAATACCAATAATTTTAATGAGCCCTTTGAAATCACTTTAACGATTGATCCGTCGAGCACCGCAGAGCCGGGAGTAGATTACGAACCTTTTGATACTGTGATTGTGATCCCCGCTTTTCAGATGGAAGTCTTTATTGAATTGATCACTTTGGCAGGTGCGGAGTACGATGGAGAGGAGAAAACGATCATATTGAAACTCGACAACAGTTGTTCCTGTGAAATTGAAGAAACGATCATGATCATTGAACCTGTTCCGCCCCTTGAAAGTGAGCTTGAAGGCGATACGGTATGCATTGGCTCTTCTGTGATCTTCGACCCTTCCGAAGAAGTATATCCGGGAGTAGATTATGCGTGGAGTGATGGACAGGTGGGTCCGGCAATCACTGTTTACCCGTTGGAGTCCGGGTATTATAGTGTTACTCTTTCCAATGTTTGTGAGGATTTAGTTGATTCGGCTTATGTTGAGGTGATTGAGCAGCCCAAAGCTACTTTATTGGTGGATACGGCAATATGTGAAGGAGATTTGTCGACCCTTGATTTGAGCATCCTATTTGAGGGCTTAGGTCCCTATACTTTTTCCTACACCATAAATGGGGAAAGTTATATTATCAATGATTATGAGGACTCATTATACGTCATTCCACCAGAACACAGAGACACAGGGCGCTACCGGATTAATTTTATGGATGGCTACTTTCAGTGTCAGGGTATTATTGAAGGAGGCGGTGAACTGACTTTTCGCTCCTTTGACTTTGATGCAGAAATCACCGATGCAAGTTGTGGCGGCAATGCCGATGGTCAAATCCGAATTTTGCCCGATAGCTCGGCTTTGCCTTTTACCTATTCCTGGAGCAGCGGAGAAGAGGATTCCATCTTAGACTCATTGACAGTAGGGTCGTATGAAGTGACGATGACAGATGGTTCTGGATGTACCATTGATACATCCTTCGCTATTTCAGAGTCTTCGGGGGTGGATTATGCACTCGAATTATTGTCTATTCCGAGCTGTGGAGATAGCAGTGGTGCTGTACGAATTCAAATCGACAGTTCAGATTATAAAACTGTGCTGTGGAATACCGGAGATACGACACTAGGGTTGAGCAATCTTAGCCCCGGCGTGTATTCCGTTCAGGTAGAGACTTATACAGAATGTGATATTATAGATTCAATTGAGGTGCCTGAATCTCCCGATGAGCCGCAAATTGAATTTGTGACTATTGACGGACTTAGCTGTGATCGTGATACGGGATATATCGAGGCAGAAATCAATGCCTTATCTCCCGTTGATCTTCTCTGGAATACGGGAGATACAAGCCTACATATTTCACCAAGCCAGCCGGGTAGTTTTGAGTTGTCAGTAACCGATAGTTTGGGGTGTACGGTTCGGCGGACGGTCAGTCTGCCCATAGATACTCTATCTCCACTGCTCAGTTTACCGCCAAGCAGGTCTTTTTCCTGTATTGATACAGCATTGACAATAAGCTTAGATACGAGTAGTTGGACCTCTGCGGAGGTGGATTGGTCAACGAATGGCGGAAATATAAAGGAATTTGGCAAGGGATTCGTTACTGTTTCCTCTTCGGGGCAGTACTTCGCTACAGTAAAAGATACTATAAATGGCTGTATTTCCAGAGACACGATCGAGGTGACACCTTCAGTAGAGCCGGAGTTTGAGTTGGATTCGCTCACTTCATTGAGCTGTAATGCGCAAACTGTAGCGATTTCTGTAACGAGCAATTATGATTATTTGAGGTATTCTTTGCTTTCGAGCAATGGGGACACATTAGGGGTCAATACTTCCGGGATTTTTTCCGTCGATGAAGCCGGTAGTTATGAAATTGTAGTGCAGGATAGTTTATCCTTCTGTAGCAGTGATACAGTTATTCAAATACGGGAAAACTTCGATTCAGTAGAGATCAATCTTCCCGATGAATTGACAATTTCCTGTGTGAACCCTTCAGTAGACCTTCAAGCATCTCTTAGTGCAAGCGGTGATTTTTCTTTTGTGTGGAAGGACAACAATGGGGAAAACATAGCTATGGGAGGCGGTGATGGGAATGAACAAATCGTTCATACTGTTAGCAGTACAGGCTGGTATACCCTTGAAGTGACCGATAGTGGGAGTGGCTGTGTGAGTGTGGATTCAGTAGAGGTGGTTTCAGATGAAAATCTACCAACTGTGGAAATACAGGTCGGAGGGTCGATAAACTGTTTGGCTGACTCAGTTTCAGTGAGTAGCTCCGGATCATCTTTGGGTTCAGAATTTCAATATGAATGGTTGAATTCCAATGGAGATCTGATAGCTATGGATTTGACCACGATTGATATCGACGCAGCAGGTCAATATACTTTGCGCATCACCAATGCAGAGAATGGATGCTCAGCCGAGCGAGACTTTACGGTTGAGGAGGATTTTGCTCCACCGACTTTTTCTTTGCTTGAAGGGGAGCCGTTTACTTGCGCTCGAGACGAAATTCAGTTTTCCGTAGAGTATCCGGATAGTGTGTCAGTCACCATTCAGTGGATGGGTGAAGGGCAAGTGCTGGGTGAAAATGATGATTTCATATTGTCTTCAAATAGTCTGGCGGATAGCTATCAATTGGTGCTTACCCGATCGGATAACGGCTGCTCGGACAGCATTTCTTTCTCTCCGGAATGGGATACGCTGTCACCTGTTGCTATAATTGGAGATCTTCCGACTGTGCCCTGTGATGATAGCTTTGCCATGGTTGATGGTAGTCCGAGTACCCCGGAAGGATCTTTGAATTTTGAGTGGACTTCCTTTGATGGACAGACAGTGAGTACTGCCGAAACGATGGAAACGCAACAAAGCGGGGACTATCAACTATGGGTTGAAAATGCAGTCAATGGCTGTGTGGATAGCGTTAGTTTCTCTCTTGAACAGAACCCGATCAATGGCTTTTCTGTAGAAGTTGATCCAATACAATGCACCAGAGATTATGCGGAAATTGAAATCTTTGACATAGAGGGCGGAACACCTCCTTACCGCTATAAACTGAATGGACAGTCTAGTCAGGGTAGCCCTAACTTTTCAAATCTGAGCCCGGGAGATTACACCGTCGAAGTCATCGATCAATTGGGCTGTGTCTGGACCGAGGAGGTGAATGTTTCAACACTTGATGATCTGAGATTGACGCTGACGGCCGACCTGGAATTAAACTACGGTGATCGCAGAACTTTACAATTAGAAGTGAATCGCTCTCCGGACGAAATAGTCTCCATTATTTGGTCGCCCTCCGAGCAATTAAGTTGTAATGATTGTTTGAACCCGACGATAACTGCAAGGCAAAGTGAAGAATACACTGTAGTCGTTCGAGATATTTATGGTTGCGAAGCACAAATCAGCTTAAAAGTGGATGTGACGATTGATCCCAATGTATTTATACCGAATGTGTTTAGTCCCAACGGGGATGGCATTAATGATATGTTCTACGTGCAAGGGGGCCCGACTGTAGTGAGTGTCCCCGAGCTATTAGTTTTTGACCGATGGGGCAATTTACTTTTCGAACAGCGCAACATCCCGGCCAATAGCCCTTCAGTAGGTTGGGACGGCCGATATAAAGGCCAACCTCTGGACCCCGCAGTTTTCGTATATTTGGTCAAGGTCGAAATTGTGACAGGAGAAGTACTCACTTTTACCGGAGATGTCACAATTACAAAATAAATTCACTGGCCTGCGAGTTATCTTTCAGTGAGAGGAAATAAAATTAGTCCTTTCGGAGAATCCCTTTATTTTTGCAGCCATGGAGTTTTTGAGACCGACCTTTTTATGGGCCCTGTTGTTGATTGCTATTCCAATCATCGTCCACCTATATTACTTTAGGAGATACAAAAAAGTGTATTTTTCCAATGTAAAGTTTTTGCGCAATGTGCAGGAGGAGCAATCCACCTGGCGCCGGCTCAGAAACCTGCTCGTATTACTCGCTAGAATTTTGGCAGTCATATTTTTGGTGTTTGCTTTTGCCCAGCCCTTCATTCCTGCCGATGACCAGTCCAGCCAGGGACGAAAAGCAATTTCTATTTACATCGACAATTCTTTTAGCATGAATGCTCGTGGGGAGGATGTGCCCCTTTTAGGCCAGGCCCGACAAAAAGCTCTGGAAATCGTTCGCTCTCAGGAAGTGGAAACGGAGTTTCAAGTATTCACCAATGAATTATCAGGGGCTTCCCGTCGATGGATGAACCAGGAGCAAGCCATTGCGGCCATTGACGAAATAGAAATTCATCCGACGGCTCGAAATATCAGTGAAATACTGGCAGTGCAAAAGCGCTCTTTTGTCAATGCGACGGCAGATCGGCATTTGAGGTTTATATTATCTGACTTTCAAAAATCCACAGCAGATGTGGAATCCCCCGCCGACAGCACGATTACGACCTACTTTCTCCCCTTGGAAGCGGTGCAAACCGGCAATGTAGCGATTGACTCGGTGATATTGGATGCGCCGATTGTGATGCCCAATCAAAGCCTGAAATTATTTGTCAAGATATCCAATTACGACGAGAAGCAAGACCAAAGGGTGCGCTTGTCCGTCAATACGGAGGGAGAGACGCGTCCTTTCGGCCAGCGGGATATTCCCGCCGGTCGCTCGATTTGGGATACCTTATCGCTAACTCCTTCCTCGACGGGATGGAAGAGAGCAACTGTTCAAATCACAGATTATCCCGTACAATTCGATGATCGATATCTCATTTCTTTTTACGTGCCCAGCGCTCTTCCGGTCTTGAGTATTTATGATGACAGACCGAATCGATATCTCAATTCGGCATTGAAATCCATATCAGTGATTCAACATACCTCGAAAGATAGAGGACAATTGAATTACGCCGGTTTTTCCGATTATAATCTGATTATTTTAGAAGATTTACCCACCTTGAATTCGGGATTGCAGACCGCCCTGAAAGAGTATATTGTCTCGGGTGGTAATGTGCT
>JAWLFI010000126.1:0-7510 GCA_041685645.1 Saprospiraceae bacterium
AGCCCTACCTTAATCATCAACATTCTTTATCATAATGTTTATGAATCATGCGGCTTCAGATAAGCGGGATGTTACTTTTTAGGGACTATTTCGTTAACTGTATTGCCAGCGAGCGAATAAACCTTTTCCATTTGCCCAGAAAGCAGAGGAGCTTTGACCCCTTGTTTGAGTTTTCGTGGGCTTTGGATTATCGTGGCAGCGTCCCACAGCTCCTGGTCGATAAATGATTTCAGAATAGATCGGCCGCCTTCCACCATGAGATATCCTATTCCTCGAAGATGAATAATTTGGAGAATTTCCTCGAGAGAACTATCCGGAGCGATCTGAACAAAATCATCGAAATGATTTTTTAAAGGATGCCCCTCATCTCCCATGCCCAGCGTAGTTCCCAAACTGGAAAACACTTTTAGGTTTGGGCTTCGAATTCTGCCTTTTCGGTCTAAAATTATCTTAGTTGGCTGTCCTCCCGGATCATACCGATTGTCCAGGCCGGGGTTATCCACGAGAAGGGTGTCGGTTCCCACTAAAATAGCTTGCGCCCGTCCCCTGATTTTATGAGTAGTAAATTTCAAATAGCGATGGCTGATTGCTGTGGCTTCATTTGTCCTGGCGATAAAGCCATCATAAGATTGTGCCCATTTAATATGTACAAATGGCCGTTCCTTTTTCTGTTGTATTGAAAACGGTTGGAGTAGGACTTGACATTCTTTTTCCAAAAGCCCTACAGATACGGGAATGCCTGCAGATTTAAGGAGGTCAATACCTCCTCCTTTTACTTTGGGATTGGGATCAATCATTCCCACGACGACAGCACCGATATTTTGCTCTACCAGGGTGCGTGCACAGGAGGGTGTTTTTCCAATAATAGAACAGGGCTCCAGGGTTACGTAGAGAGTAGCCTGGGGGAGAAGTGATTGCAAGCTTTCATCCACGTCTCTGAGTGCATTGATTTCAGCATGTGCCTTTCCGTACTCTCTATGCCAGCCTTCTCCGATGATTTTTTCTCCATGGACGATGACAGCTCCAACCTGAGGGTTACTTCGGGTAAAACTGTACCCTCTGCGGGCTAATTGAATCGCCCGCTGCATAAATTTTTTCTGAATTTTCACTAGCTCAGAATTTCCTTGATGCAGTTTAAGGTATAGTCGATTTCCTCTGAGGTATTGTAGCGTGAAAAGGAAAATCGAACGGCCATGCCTTCTGTTTCGTCTAGAATTTCCCGTATGACATGAGAGCCTTGATTAGCTCCGGAACTACAAGCACTGCCACCGGAGACAGCAATGCCCTTCACATCAAGATACATTAAAAACATATCGCTTTTTGGGTGAGGTGGAAATTTGACATTCAGTACCGTTGATAGGCATTCGGAATCCTCTTCGGGACCATTGAATGAAATCTCGGAATTGTAGGAAAGCAATCCTTTTTTGAGTTGGGTCTTCAGCGCTAATATGTGATTTTGATCTTCCTCACTTCTCTCCTGTGCCATCTCAAGCGCCTTAGCCATGCCCACAATACCCGCAACATTCTCAGTGCCGGCTCTCATGTTCCTTTCCTGCGATCCTCCATCTATGAAGGGTTCAACTATAGCTTCCTGATTCATATAAAGGAACCCAATGCCTTTGGGGCCGTGGAATTTATGAGCAGAGCCGGACATGAAATGTATGGGATGATGATTCACATCTATTGGATAGTGTGCTACCGTCTGTACCGTATCTGAATGAAAAAAGGCACCGTGTTTTTTACAAAGTGCGGAAATAGCGGCTACATCTTGCAGTGTTCCAATTTCATTGTTGGCATGCATTACACTCACCATGATTTTATCTCCCTGATATTTTTCGAGAAGGGTTTCAAGATGACCTAAGCTGATTCTACCCTTGGAATCAACAGTCAGGAAATCCGTGCTGATCTGACTGTGCTTTACAATGCGTTCAATGGAATGGAGCACACAATGGTGTTCTATGGGGCTGCTAATGATGTGTTGCACTCCAAGATCTCTTACAGCGCATTTTAATGCCATATTATTGGACTCAGTCCCTCCGGAAGTAAAAAAAATCTCTCCAATGGAAGCTCCGAAGTGTTGAGCAATAGTCTTTCGCGATTTTTCTATTGCCGTTCGCCCTTTTCTTCCAAAATCGTGAATGGAAGAGGGGTTGCCAAAATCGTTTTTTAGAGAGTTTAGCATCACCTCAATGACTTCGGAGTGGAGGGGCGTTGAGGCAGCATTGTCCAAATAAATACTCATATGTGTATAGCTTTTTAGCGGCTTCTTTAACGATTGTATTCAATGATGTGTTCAAATTCTCTGCGTACTCTATTCGCTAAAGACCTGGCTTTTTCCTGAGTATTGTGCTCGGCATACAACCTCAGTATGGGTTCTGTATTGGAAGCTCTCAAGTGAACCCATCCTTGATTGAATAAGATTTTAAGGCCATCGAAAGTAATACAATCATGACCTTTAAAGGCCTTTCTCAATTTGGTTAATAGTACATCTATATCGTAACCTTTCGGAATATTGATCTTGTCTTTTATGATTTCATATCTGGGATAACGACTATAGATAGAACTCAGGCTTTTTTTTCGCTCAGCCATAAGCTGTAAGGTAAAGGTTAAGCCAATGAGTGCATCTCGCCCGTAATGGAGCGGTGGGTAAATTACTCCTCCATTTCCTTCCCCTCCGAGAATTGCATTCGTTTCTTTCATTTTATTTACGACATTGACTTCACCTACGGCTGAAGATTGATAACTCCCTCCTTGAGATAAAATAAAGTCTTGAAGCGCCTTTGAAGATGAGAGATTGGACACAAAGTGCCCCTTTCCCTTTTTGGACAATACAAAATCAGCAGAAACCACCAGGGTGTATTCTTCTCCAATGTAATGTCCGGTTTCGTCCACTAGAGCCAGGCGATCTACATCGGGATCAACAGCGACACCTAAGTTGGCCTTTTTAGACGCAACGGCCTCCTTTAATTCAGTTAAATGATGAGAAAGAGGTTCGGGATTGTGAGCAAACTCGCCCGTCACATCGCCATTGATGATTTCATAGCTGCAGCCGAGTCGATCTAATAGACCTGGAATAGCTATAGCTCCGGTAGAGTTGACTGCATCGACGATGACGTGAAATTTTTGTTTTTGTATGGTTTCAGCATCGATAAGTTCGTCATCTAAAATAGCCTGGATGTGTTCTTCCAAAGCAGAATAGTGTTCCCGAATGCTTCCCCAGTGTTCAATGGCTCGAAAATCAAGATGATCGCTTTCGCTCAATGCGATAATTTCTTCCCCGGCTTTTTGGGACAAAAACTCACCGCGGTGATTTAGAAGCTTGAGGGCATTCCATCCCATGGGATTGTGACTCGCCGTCAATACTATGCCTCCTTGAGCATTGAGTTGAATAACACTCATTTCTACCGTTGGGGTTGTGCTCAGACCTACATTCACAACCAGACAACCCATTGCTTTTAGGGTTTCAGCGACCAATGAATAAACATGCAGACCCGATTTTCTTCCGTCTCTACCCACCACAATGGTAGGAGGCGCCGAATATTTTGAGCGAATATACTGTCCGAATGCTGCAGTTGAGCGCACAATATCGATAGGTGTCAAATTGCTTTGGGGCTTGCCACCTATAGTACCTCGAAAGCCGGAAATAGATTTAATAAGTGTCAAAGTATTGTATATTTGAGGGTCATTAGATAAGGACAAAATTACCAATTCTTTTACGATAAACGGAATTTGGAATGGAGAGGCAGAAGGAATGGTTTACATCTTGGTTTGATTCCCCGTATTATCACATGCTGTACGATCACAGAGATGGAGATGAAGCCCGGGGATTTCTGGAGCATTTACTCGATTATTTGGGACATCCCTCCCCGGCTCGAATTTTAGACGTCGGATGTGGAAAGGGCCGTTTTTCCCGCCTTTTAGCAGATAGAGGGCATTGCGTCACAGGCATTGACATTGCTTCCCAAAATATTGAATGCGCTCGGAAATTCACTCGCGATAATCTTTTTTTCCTTCGTCATGATATGAGGGAACCCTTTCCGTTTTCGCAACAGTCTTTTGATTTTGTCTTCAATTTTTTTACGAGCTTCGGTTACTTTGAAACCTGGAATGAGCATCAAGAAACCATTCAAAATATTGCAAATTGCTTGAAATATGAGGGGAAGTTTATAGTGGATTTCCTGAACATTCATAAAATCCAAAGACACATCATACCCGAGGAACGCATAAAAAAAGGGAATACCCTATTTTATATTGAACGCTATATCAGCGAAAACAAAATAATTAAGAAAGTCGTCGTTTGTCCTCAGGGAAAGCCTCCGATGGAATTTGTGGAACAAGTGCGAATGCTCAGCTTGTCCGATTTTGAAAAATTACTCAGCCACTCCTGCCTTCAGGTGTGCAATGTTTTTGGGGATTATTCACTATCTCCATTTCAGCCTCTGGAGTCAGAAAGACTCATTATTGAAACTAAAAAGGTGTAAGGTATGCTCGAATGGGATATTTCTATATTTTATTGGATCAATCAGGAAGCCGTTAGCCCTTTCCTGGATCAAGTACTACCCACCTTGAGAGATGGTGGATTTTGGATTCCCTTTTATATTGTTTTGTCTGTCATTGCTCTGATTCGTTATAAAATAAAGGCCCTGGTCTGGTTATTATTTTCTTTCCTCGTCGTGGGAATCAGCGATGGAATAAGTAACTATGCGCTAAAAAAGCAAGTCGAGCGCGTTCGCCCTTGTCATCCTGACTCACCCGTTGATGCTAGATTGCTGGTCACCTGTGGAAGTGGATATAGCATGAATTCTGCTCACGCAGCCAATCACATGAGTATGGCTATTTTCTTTTCTCTCAGTCTGTTTTATGGTCACTGGCTGGCTGTACTGCTACTTGTCCTTTGGGCTGTAAGCATTGGATATGCTCAGATCTATGTTGGAGTGCACTTCCCTTCAGATGTGTTTGTAGGGTTCGCCTTAGGCCTTATTGTGGGCCTATTGGGGATGCTTGCCTGGCGAAAATGGTGTGAAAAAATTTGGCCCAATGCTTTCAGGCCTTAAAGTGCCTCATCATTAAAACTACTATCAAACCAAAAGTGATTGAATCCGAATCCCTAAATGACTCATGCAGTGAGGGGCATCACCCGAAAAATGCAAGCACTCTCAGCCCTTCGAGTCGAATCTCATTCTTATAATACTCTCCAAAAATTGACTGGAGGTGCACTTCCAAATCAAGATACCCAAATTTGGTACTTCAGATTTGAATGAGTCCGAGGGGTAATGTGCAATTAAACAATTGTTATTCAACAACTTGCCTAAATCTGCGACAATGTTTATGGTATAGTTTACGAATTAAGCAAGCTATTGCGCCAGCTTAAGCTCGTGAAAGGAGGAGTAACCCACGTTTTGGAACCCTTTTATATGAAACCTACAGGTTCCAGCCCCACTATTTGCATTTGAGGGGATTGAAGTCCTGTCTTGGGATTCCGCTCGTACGGGTCTGTGGGGGAGCGGGGAGGTAACGAACCGCTCTACCCGGAAGATTAGGATCATGCAATTTAGAGGCTAGATGGGATATGGCAATTCTATTTCTCTAGCTTTCTCAAGATTAAGGAAGGTAGTACGCTAAAATATAAGTGCCAGGTACTTGATGAAGAATACGAGTAAAACACTGACAACGAGACCAAACAAAATTTTCCCAAGGTCAGCAAAAAGCATTCTCAAAAGAGAACGAGCCAGATATCCATTCTGGATTAATACTATGCCCATTTCACGTCCGGCTAACAGACCGACAAAAATCCAGGTCGTTGACATGGGAATTTGACCGCCCCAAATACCGAAGTAGTCGTATTTGAAAATATACAGGATCACACCATAAATAAAGTCGATAAAGGTAGCAGACCGGATATCAGCGGTGTTGAATTTCGATCGTACGATTTCTTGAACCGCTCCCCCCTTTCTATAAAAGATATAACCCAAAAGTCCTACGATAATTATTAAGGAGGCAATAAATTCATATAAATTGAGATCGCCACCACCTCCAAAATAAACGTAGATATTCGCTAAATCTTGAGACAACCACTGAAACCATAAAAAAGCAGTAGTAATCCACTGAATTATAGTCCATGCATATCTTTGGCTTTTCTTTAATGGGCTGAGAACAAAGGCTCGTTCGGTGAACTTCGTGATGGATAAAAAGATGATTAATCCCGAACTCAATGCTATTATATAGCCTAAGACGGACTTGTATATCATGCCACCTAACTTTTGATCCGTGTCAAAAACACTGCCCAAAAGCGTCATGAAGTCTGCTGGTAAATCGTGAATAGAAAACAAGGTCAAGATCATAAAAGTCGTGCTGACGGGAATACCAGACCTCGTAATGAGTAAAAGGACAATAGGGGGTAAGAGGTAGTACCAGGGCATCACTTCCGGCCGATCAAACTTCGCTAGTCTACCATAGGAAATGTCTGATTGCCAATACCCATAAATCAGGGTCAAAGCAAGTATTGTGCCAGCAAATACCCACAAAATCCACCAGGGTGCTCTGTCTTCATTGGAAATCAAAAATGTGCCTAGCGTTTGGATCACATCATTTCCTACGACTGAATACGCAGCTAAAAAAAATCCTAGCCACATGACGATGATAGTATAATCCATAGTTTATGATTGGGTATCAAATGTAATAATTTCAATAGGAATCACAGGCTTCTTAGTTTCTAATTAACCTACAGTTAATATATCAGCTATTTTTCATCTATTGGAAGTTTTGTATTTCTTTCTGTACCTTTAGGCCCCGTAACGCAATCAAAGCAAACCAAATGGCTAAGTATATATTTGTTACGGGAGGGGTTACTTCTTCCCTGGGAAAAGGCATTATAGCAGCATCGCTAGCGAAACTCCTGCAGGCTCGCGGCCTAAAAGTGACCATCCAAAAATTCGATCCTTATATCAATGTAGATCCCGGTACTCTAAATCCATATGAACACGGCGAATGCTATGTGACGGACGATGGCGCTGAAACAGACCTGGATTTGGGGCACTATGAGAGATTTCTCAATATATCCATGTCTCAGGCCAATAATGTAACTACGGGTCGCATCTATCAAACGGTGATTGATAAGGAGAGACGAGGAGATTATTTGGGTAAAACAGTTCAAGTCATTCCCCATATTACAGATGAAATTAAGGAGCGTGTCATTGCTCTTAGCGATACCGGAGATTTTGATATCATCATTACAGAATTAGGAGGCACGGTGGGGGATATTGAATCTCTGCCCTATATTGAAGCCCTTCGACAATTGCGCAATGAACTAGGCATCTCTAATTGTCTGGTCATTCACCTGACGCTTATTCCCTATCTCTCTGCTGCCAAAGAACTCAAAACTAAACCTACTCAACACTCAGTCAAGGAATTACTTACTTCCGGGATTCAACCCGACCTCCTGGTTTGTAGAACAGAACATGAGTTGACGGAAGAAATTAGAACCAAGTTGGCGCTGTTCTGTAATGTTGAC
>JAWLFI010000127.1:0-7501 GCA_041685645.1 Saprospiraceae bacterium
AATGTTCCTTCACGCCCCCCATCTGTAGAGACGTTGCACTCGGAGAAACGCGGAGCATTTCGGAGTCCTGCCGCAGGCAGCGGGCAACGTCTCCTTAAATTCAGATTTAGGAGTCGGCCATTGATGGGATGTAGGAAACAGCGAAAATCTTCATCTGGTAGGTTCTTGATATTATGTATATGTTCGAGCATAGAAGGATCTTTGAGGAAATTCGTTTAATCAGTTTGAAGGTATAGATCTATCTTGAGTACAGAAGCGGTACAGACGAATAAGTTCGAAGAGGCGAGGGTTTGAATGAATAAATTCTATCCATTGCCAGGAATCATTACTAAGGGTAAACCGTTATCTTTGAATAAAGAGGGAATTATGGTGATGACAAAAAAAAAGGAACTAAGAAGGCCGATATTAAAAGGCTACTAAAAAGGTTTGCAGAAACTGAAAAGCCATATGGGATTGATGCGTATAAATATTGTGGAGTGATTAAGTTTCACTTTTAGCTAAGCGGTGAAATACTGCGAGTGTCTTATCCGGGGAAATTATGAATTACAGATACGGCATTTTTTATTGGGCGATCAAAGTATATTGCTTTGTGGGACGCTCCTTTAGATCTACCATCAATCCCTTTCTACCGGCATCCATAATAAAATCCTCTAAATTCTCTATATTCAGTCGCATCGTGAGGGGCTCATAAACACGGGTTTCATTTACTACATGAAATCCAAAGGAGGCCACTTCCGCGTTCAATTTTTTGACTATTTCTTCCATGGTGACGTTTTCAAAATAAATATAGTACCCACTCACGGTCTCTGTCTTACTTTTAATGTAATTGTCAGGAGTAGCGATGTAGTTCTTTAATTCATCTGTAGCTGTGATTACGACTTTCGTTGTTTTGACTGTTTCAGTTTTTAAAGTGAGATTGAGTTCCTGAATAATTCGTTCTGCCAAATCCCGTCGTTCATGTTCAGGAATTTTTCCGCGTCCTTTTTTGAATATAAGGTCATACTTCTTTGCTTCTGTTGGACCTTTATATTGTATATTTGCATTATATAAGACACGAGATATAAGAGTTTTAGGAGTCATTCCTATGTATCCAATCAGTCCTGAACTCAACACCATGCCAGAATAATCATCTGGATAGGCTTCCTCCGGATGTTCTCTCAATAAATAAAGTTCCCTGAAATCTCCATAATCTAATACATCAAGGAAATCATTGAGTTTTGGAACGTCCTTATTAGACGACTCTTCTTGTGCTTTCAATCCTGCTCCGGGGCTGATGAGGAATACCATGAGGATAAAAAAACAACTTTGGAGGAGCTTGCGTTGGAACATCGTTGCTTGGTTTAAGGGAAATCGAGCATTAATATACACTTTTTTGGTTATCTGTCGATGAAGAAGCTTGTGCGAAGGCTGTGAGCTGTTGATATTGATTATATTTGCATATAAATCTGTAGAGAATGAGTGAAGTAAAGTACACGGAATCAGAGATCAAATCACTGGATTGGAAAGAGCACATCCGCTTGCGTCCCGGCATGTATATAGGCAAGCTGGGCGATGGAAGTGCGGCCGATGACGGAGTTTATATCCTCCTCAAGGAGGTCCTGGACAATTCCATTGATGAGCATGTGATGGGCTTTGGAAAGGTGATAGAAATAGAGATAGGCGAGGATTATCTGAGGGTTAGAGATTACGGTCGTGGCATTCCACTGGGTAAGGTCGTGGACTGCGTATCCAAAATCAATACCGGAGGGAAATACGACTCCAAAGCATTCAAAAAGTCCGTCGGACTGAATGGAGTGGGAACGAAAGCAGTCAATGCCCTGTCGAGTCAGTTTATCGTGCGGGCCATTCGCGAGGGAAAGGAGAAGCGAGCTGTTTTTCAACGGGGTGAGCTGGTGGAGGATCCCAAACCGAGCAAGACGAAGGAGCGGAATGGAACGGAAATCACTTTTTATCCCGATGAAGAGATCTTTAGCACATTTAAGTTTCGACGGGAATTTATCGAATCACAATTGTGGAACTACGCCTTTCTCAATGCAGGACTAAAAATCAAGTTTAACGGAAAGACCTTTGTTTCCCGCAATGGTTTGCGCGACTTGTTGGAAAAGAAAACAGCGAAGGAGAAGTTGCAATACCCTATCATTCACTTGCAGGCGGACGATGTGGAATTGGCGCTGTCGCATGGCAGTTCTTACGGCGAGCAGTATTACTCTTTTGTCAACGGTCAGCACACCACGCAAGGCGGAACTCACTTGTCGGCCTTCAAAGAATCTATCGTTCGCACGACGCGAGATTTTTTTGGGAAGAATTACGATCCGCGCGATATTCGCGCGTCCATTGTGGCGGCGATTAGCGTGCGCGTGGAAGATCCAATTTTTGAATCACAAACAAAAACGAAGCTCGGATCGAATGATATGGGGCCGGAGGGGCCGACGGTGCGATCTTTCATGAATGAATTCATGCGGACCAAACTAGATAACTACCTGCACCGACATTCTGATGTGGCAAATGCGCTGCAAAAGCGCATCCAGCAATCGGAACGAGAGCGAAAAGAAATAGCGGGCGTAAAGAAAATGGCTAATGAGCGCGCCAAGAAAGCTTCGGTACACAATAAAAAACTTCGCGATTGTCGCGTGCACTTCGATCACAAGCGGCGATCGGAAGAAGATAAAAAGAAAACCACTCTGTTTATCACGGAAGGGGACTCGGCCAGTGGCTCGATTACCAAGGCGCGGGATGTGCAGTTCCAGGCGGTATTCTCACTTCGCGGTAAGCCGCTCAACTGTTACGGGCTGACCAAAAAGGTAGTCTATCAAAACGAAGAGTTTAATTTGCTGCAACACGCGCTCAACATTGAGGATGGATTGGAAGAGTTGCGATACAACAGGGTTGTGATTGCCACGGATGCCGATGTGGATGGTATGCATATCCGATTGCTTTTACTGACCTTCTTCTTGCAATTTTTTCCCGACCTGGTGCGCGAGGGGCATTTGTATATTTTGGAAACGCCACTATTCCGCGTCAGAGATAAGAAAACCAGCATTTATTGCTACTCCGAGGAAGAGCGCAAAGCGGCAGTAAAACAATTGCGCGGAAAAGCGGAAATTACTCGATTTAAGGGATTGGGAGAGATTAGTCCCTACGAATTTGAGGACTTTATTGGGGACAACATCCGATTGGAGCCGGTGATCCTGAATGAAGATACCAGCATAGAAGAGGTGCTGAAATACTACATGGGAAAAAATACTCAGGCCCGACAGGAGTTTATCATCGATAATCTCAAGGTAGAAGACGCATTAGTCGAAGAAAAAGAAGAGGTGGCGGCCTAAGGTGTTATCTGAATTCTAAACTGCGCTTGGCCTCCCATTGAGGGGCTGAGTGCAAGCGCGGGCTTTTGCGCCTTACTTCCCCCTTTAGAGGCTGAGGGGCGAGCGCAGGCATGTTGTTCGCCACCATTTTTTTCAAGTGCCATCTCCTCAAAAGAGCAAAAATTAGGACAGGCAGAATAAAACCTAATGTTACCCTTCGAGTTCTTAGTGGTTCGTATTATTTTACGATAAAGAGCAGAATGTACTTCCCACTTTTGAAAATCTTAGTGTCCCTTTCGATGAGTATTTCCCATAAATGGATTTGCCAAACTCAGAGATTTTCAGACATAGCCACAAGTCATTCCATACTGACGAATTGTCGCACAAATTCAGTAGAAATTCCTTTTCTTATGCTGCGAAGCGCCAAAACGGCGCCTTTTTCGCTGTGGTATAATACTTGGACAGTTTACGCAAAATAGAAATACATGTTTGATGATTATAAATTTGTAGTGGGAGAAGATCACGATGACTTCGCGCCCGTGGTGACCGTTTCGGGTGATGATGAGGGAAGCGATGAAAATCTCCCCGATGAACTTCCACTGCTGGCACTAAAAAATACAGTTCTTTTCCCGGGCGTCGTCATCCCCATTGCCGTGGGTCGGGAGTCATCGATGAAAGCCATTCAGTTCGCTAAGAAAAATCACAAGCGCGTTCTAGTGACCTCTCAGCGCGATGATGATGTTCAAGATCCGGAGTATGAAGATCTATATAACGTGGGTACAGTAGCCCGTGTCGTAAAGATGCTCAATATGCCCGATGGAAGTACAACTGTGATTCTGCAAGGGCGGTTCCGCGCCTCCGTTTCCGCAGTAGATCACAGTGGCCCCTTCCTGACCGGGAAATACTCCCCCTTGGAGTTCGAGCCCCTGCGCAATGAATCGCATTTTCAGGGTGCGATTCAGGCTGTAATAGAAAAGTCTCGGAAAATTATCAAAATGTCGCCCAACATCCCCAACGAAGCCGAGGGGATGTTCAAGGAGATAGATAACCCCAATTTCCTGCTCTTTTTTATCGCTTCCAATCTCAATATAGATGTGAAGCGCAAGCAAGCACTCCTCGAATTGGATAATCCCAATGACATGAGCGAAAAAGTCCTGGAATTCGTCCAGGCAGAATATAAGATGCTGGAAGTGCGCGACCAAATCGAAAGTAAGGTAAAGGGCGACATCGAAAAGCAGCAACGCGATTACTTTCTCAATCAGCAATTGAAGACGATTCAGGAGGAACTCGGGGATAGCCCCCAGGGTTCCGACATAGAAATGCTTCAGAAAAAGGCAAAAGAAAAAAAATGGCCCGAGGCCGTAGCCAAAGCTTTTGATAAGGAAATCACCCGGGCCCGACGCATGAATCCCCAGGTGGCTGAGTACAGCGTTACACTCAATTATCTCGAGATGTTGCTCGAATTGCCCTGGCAGGAGTACACCGAAGATAATTTCGACCTAACCAATGCTAAAAAACAGCTTGACAAAGATCATTTTGGACTCGACAAAGTCAAGGAACGCATTCTCGAGCATCTCGCAGTGCTCAAGCTCAAAGGCGATATGAAAGCACCTATTTTGTGTCTGGTCGGCCCACCCGGCGTGGGAAAAACCTCCCTGGGTCGGTCTATAGCCAAGGCGCTCGATCGCGAATTTATCCGCATGTCCTTGGGAGGATTGCACGACGAGAGCGAGGTGCGCGGGCACAGGAGAACTTATATTGGAGCCATGCCCGGGCGCATCATTCAGTCTATCAAAAAAGCCGGCTCATCCAATCCCGTTTTTATTTTGGATGAAATCGACAAAGTGGGAAAAGATTTTAGAGGCGATCCCTCCTCGGCACTTTTAGAGGTCCTGGATCCCGAGCAAAATTCCACTTTCTACGACAACTATCTCGAGTTGGATTTCGACTTGTCCAAGGTGCTGTTTATCGCTACGGCGAACAGTCTCAATACTATTCAGCCCGCCCTGCGCGATCGAATGGAAATCATTCAGTTGTCCGGCTACTCCGCCGAAGAAAAAGTGGAAATTGGTAAGCGCCATCTCATTCCTCAGTTGCGTGCCGACCATGGCTTAAAAAGCAAGGATATTCGAATTGGCAAGCGCGCTCTCATGGAAATAGTGCAGTATTACACCCGGGAAAGTGGAGTGCGGTCTCTGGCGCGACAGATCAGTGCGGTGATGCGCAATGTCGCCAAACAGGTCGCCATGGCAGATGAATACGAGGTTTCCATATCGCCCAAAATGGTCCGGGATATTCTCGGCCCGACCAAATTTGACCCCGAGAGCTACACAGAAGCCAAAATGCCCGGCGTCGCTGTGGGTTTGGCCTGGACTTCAGTGGGTGGCGATATCTTGTTTATCGAAACCAGCCTGAGCAGCGGCAAGGGCAAACTCATCCTGACCGGAAATCTCGGCGATGTGATGAAAGAATCCGCCACAACCGCCCTGAGTTTTCTTAAGGCTCATGCCGAAACCTACGATATTGATCCCGAAATGTTTCAAAAGAAAGACGTTCACGTCCACGTTCCGGAAGGGGCCATACCCAAGGATGGTCCGTCCGCCGGAGTCACCATGTTGACGGCCCTGGCCTCCATATTTACCAGTCGCAAAGTAAAATCACATTTGGCGATGACCGGTGAAATCACCTTGCGCGGAACCGTTCTTCCCGTCGGCGGTATTAAAGAAAAAGTCCTGGCCGCTAAGCGAGCCGGCATTCAGCATATCCTCATGTGCAAGGAAAACGAAAAGCACGTAAAGGAAATCGAAAAGGACTATATCAAAGGTCTGGAATTTACATTTGTGGAGACGATGGACGAGGTATTGGACTTTGCTTTACTATCAAAATAATGTATCTGAACTAGGCATTGTATTTTTTTGGCGTGCCTCCCACCAACCAGTTGGCGGGAGGCCGGGCTATCCGCTCGTAGTCAGGCACCCACGCGGTGGCATCCGTACGGCTGCGTGGGGCTTCTTTCAGTCGCCTACTCGCTCTACGGCTGCTGGTGCCATGAATGGCACCCACCGCCCGTGCGCCTGCCTGCCGCTGCTATCCCTCACGCGAAGATTTCACGCGCATTATTCATCAATTGGATAAAAGACATAGTGGCCTGTTCAAATAATGTATTGCAAACTAGCGATTTAACCAAGGGGAGTTGGCTCCGAAAACCTTTTCGTCATAAGCAGGAGCGAAAAATCCAAGATAGAGGTAGAGAATGACTGGACATTCCCGATGGGCCAATGTCCACAGGCGACATCAAAACGAATGAAACGCTAATTGTCATTACCACTATATCCGTTACAGACCAAGTCTTGACCTCTTTGCTCATATCTGCGTTGCTTCTCAGTCGTTTAGCTAGGCTCCTTCGTCGCGCCTTGATCTGAACAAAAATCTGCTGCGACTTTTCTATACCTATTTAATGGTAATGACACTAGGCGGGCGGGTGGCCCAAAGGCATAGCTATAGCTGCCATGAAGAAAGAAATTATTCGATAACTTAGATATTGTGTTTTGCAGCCATTCGGAATAGGAAGGGGTTTCGGTACAGACCCAATAGTGATTTATCATGAGTGCAGAGCGTCCGACAAAAGCGGAGAAGATATGCCTAAAATTAACCGTACCTTTGTGTCAAATGATGTAAACTATGAGCGATAATAATTTGGCCGTTTTGATCGATGGGGACAATATACCTTCAGCCTACGTGAAGGAAATGATGGAGGAAATAGCAAAATATGGGAATCCCACCATCAAGCGCATCTATGGCGATTGGACGAATCCCCACTTGTCGAAATGGAAAAAAATGCTGTTGGAGAATGCGATTACTCCCATACAACAATACGGATATACTACGGGAAAAAATGCGACGGATTCGGCCATGATTATTGATGCCATGGATATTCTCTATTCGGGAAAAGTCAATGGTTTTTGCTTGGTCTCCAGTGATAGTGATTTTACCCGCCTGGCTACCAGACTGCGCGAGGCGGGCATGAATGTCATTGGCATTGGAGAAAAGAAAACCCCTGATCCATTTATCGTGGCTTGCGATCGATTCATATACATTGAGATTCTCAAAAACCAAACCAAACAGCCCATCGGCAAGGGTACTAGCGCGAAGGTTGATCCCAAGGATGAGGTGGAGCGCATCACCCCAAAGGTCGT
>JAWLFI010000128.1:0-7393 GCA_041685645.1 Saprospiraceae bacterium
TCCATATGACATGATAGCGGCGAACGTGAATGATGATGAACGCATCAGTGGAGCAGATATGATCGACTTGCGTCGCGCGATACTGGGCATAGATGAGGAATTTGCTAATAACTCGAGCTGGCGCTTTGTTGATGTCAATGAAGAGTTAGATGCCGAAATCTTACCTCGTGGTTATGCTGAGAGTATTGAGATGATGCAGGCAAATACTGACCAATTGGATCAAGACTTTGTGGCTGTGAAAATTGGAGACTTGAACGGCAGCGCTCAGACAAGTCAGCTAGACGGACCATCAGCGGAAGGTCGTAGTGGAGCACTAGTCTTAGCTGCAGCGGATGCTCAGGCTGAAGATGGAGAGTTGATTGAGATGCAGGTGACGAGTGCAGGCTTTAGAGATGTGCTGGGCTATCAGATGACACTGGACTACGGTGCAGAGGGTCTTGAGCTCGTGGAAGTGAAAGCTGGAGCAGTGGATGTGAATGAATCGAGTTATGCGAACTTTGCGGATCGCGGTCAGATGACGATGAGTTGGAATGACTCCGAACCATTGAGCTTTGATGCAGAGGAAGTATTATTTACACTCGTGTTCAAAGCGAAGTCCGATGTTCGATTGAGTGAGGTGATCAACATCAACTCTGAAATTACGCGAACGGAAGCTTATGTGAGCCAGGAAGTGCGAGATATCGCTTTGCGTTTCACAAAAGAAGACGTAGAATTTGCCTTGTATCAAAACATACCGAACCCATTTGAGAGTAGGACGGTGATTGGCTTTAACCTGCCTGAAGCGGGACAAGCGAGTCTGACGTTCTACGATGCAACGGGTAAGGTGGTACAAACGATAGAGAATGAGTACAAGAAAGGGTATAATGAGGAGACGGTGGATAGCCGAATGATTCCTGCCAATGGCTTGTACTACTACGAATTGCGCAGTGGCGACTTCAAAGCCACGAAGAAGATGGTTGTAGGAGGTAGATAATCCTATTTCTATTAATAGATGTAAAAAAGGGAGTAGTGGAAACATTACTCCCTTTTTTTATAAAAGTTAAATATGTGTTACAGAATCTCTTTGGTATTCCTTTTTCTCACTTCTACCTTCCCGACTCTTTATGCCCAGACATGGAATCTATCTCTTATAGAGACTCTAGATGAAGGAGTAAAGGAAAGCTCTGGGCTTGTTGAGGTCCGGGGGCACTGGGTCTCTCATAATGATTCCGGTAATACTCCTCATCTGTTTGAATTGAATATGATGACTGGGGAGATTATTAGAGAGGTTGTTATCGGAAATCAAACCAATATTGACTGGGAGGATATATGTGTGGATGAGGAGTTTATTTACATAGGGGATTTTGGTAATAATTTAGGGAGCCGGAGGGATTTGCGTGTTTTGAAAATTGGCATTTCCGATTTTCTAGCTTTCGATACAGTTCAAGCCGCTGCCATTGAATTTGAATATTCTGATCAGGTGTCTTTCGAACCTCTTCAATTCCAAACTAATTATGATGCCGAGACTCTGATTTCTCACGGAGATAGTTTGTACGTCTTCACCAAGAATTGGGGTGATTTTAAAACGAATATTTATCCGATTCCTAAAAATCCTGGTTCTTATTCTGTCATTCGTTATGATAGTATTGATGTGAACCTAATGCTCACTGGCGGAGACACCCATATGGAGGGAAATATTTTGGGTCTGATCGGTTACAATTTTTCTCGGGCTTTCTTTTTTCATCTGCCATTAGATCAATTAGGGCAACTACATCTCCTTGAGCCCATCCCTCAGGTATTGAACACACAAGGGTCCTATCAGGTAGAAGCCTTCGGGTTTGAAAATGCTTTTAGAGCTCACCTAAGTTCGGAAAATAGCTTTGGTGGTCCCGCTTCTTTATATCTATTAAGCGAGGAGTCTACAAGTACAATCCCCCCACTTCCCTATGAGGAGTTTGAAGTTTTCCCGAATCCTTCCTCGGGCCTTGTTAGCTTTTCCGGTGCTGAATTCTTTGAGGCTCGCATTGTTTCATCGTCAGGAGTGCTAATTGAGACTTGTAGGGGTGGACTTTGTTTTCTTCCTTCAGTACCTGCTGGGCAATACGTCGTTTTGTTTTATAATAAAGACGGGGTATTGATAGGGAAGGAGAAGGTCATTTTTCATTAGTTGATGTTCGTGATATTATTCCTCCAGCCCTCTGAATTGAAGTTTTTCCAAATCGATTTCTGATGCGATCCATTTCTTCTATAAGGGTGATGTCTCTAGGGTGACTTTCAAACAAATTGATTTGAGGAGAGCCTGCGATGAGTTTGCTGAACCGCACTCCGATGAGGCGTATCATCTTTCGTTGTTGGTACAACTGGTCGAATAATTCCAGCGCAAATTGCATCAATGGCCGGTCCAGGGAAGTGAGCGTGATGTTTTTCTGCTTTGTGTAAGTATTGAAATCGGAGTACCGGATTTTTACAGCTATACATCCACATAGCTTTTTCTGATTTCTCAATTCGAAAGCCAACTGTTCGGTCATAGCAATTATTTTTGCCTTGATGTGGTCCAGGCGAAGAGTATCTTTTTTCAAAGTGGTTTCTTTAGACATGGACTTTTGTTCTCGATAAGGGACTACGGGTCGGTCATCAATAGCGTGTGATTTTTCCCAGAGGGAAGCTCCGTGCTGACCAAAAGTGCTGATTAAAAGATCTTTGGGTAACTCGCTGAGCGTTTTTATCGTTTGTATTCCCATTTGATTGAGTTGTCGTTGGGTAACAAGGCCGACTCCCGGCAACTTTTTTACGGCTAAGGGATGGAGGAAAGAAGTTTCTTTTCCCCTTTCTATTTGAATTTGCCCGTTGGGTTTTGCTTCATCTGTACTGACCTTGGCGACGAGCTTATTGATGGACAGCCCAAACGAGATGGGGAGCCCGGTCTCCTTAATGATCTCTTTTCGCAATTCAATGGTCCACTGATAAGTGCCAAAATATCTGTCCATTCCACTTAAGTCAAGATAAAACTCATCTATGGATGCCTTCTCAAATAAAGGGGCTTTTGAAGCGATAACTTCTGTGACGAGGCTGGACTGTTTTGAATATTCTTCCATATCACCGCGAATGATAATAGCTTCCGGGCATAATCGCTTCGCCATTCGAATAGGCATAGCAGAATGCACACCTGCCGATCGGGCTTCATAACTACAGGAGGCAACGACTCCTCGATCGCTCTTTCCCCCAATGATTAATGGCTTGCCTTGAAGACTACTTTCACGAAGGCACTCTACCGAAACAAAAAATGCATCGAGATCCATATGTGCAATAGAACGATCTTGAGAGTATAGGTCCTTCATATTCTGTAAATATAATGAAATAGCCATCCCCTTTCGATTAAAAAACTGTCATAAATTTTTGTTTTCAAACAAATGTTGTAAATTTAATCAAAGTTGTTTATGACGCATTTTCCACATAATCTCGCATTATTGAGAAAGCATAGGGGGATTTCTCAGCAAGCGCTTTCTAGTGAATTGGGTATTCCGCGTTCTACGATTAGCGGGTATGAACAATCCTATGCAGAACCCGATATTTCCACGCTGATTCGATTCTCTGAATTTTTTCAATTGGACTTAAATGCACTGCTCAAAGAGCGGCTCAATGCAGGCAATATTGATCAGTTCTTGTCTCGGGAAGAAACATCCAGAATTACCATAGGTGTGGATGCCCGGGGACGTAATCAGGTCCAGTTGGTAGATACGAGAGCTGAGGCCGGCTATATGGAAAGTTTTAACGATCCGGAGTATATCAAGGAATTGCCAGTTTTAAATTTACCTCAGATCCCTCAAGGCTTATTTCGCGCTTTCGAAGTTCAAGGAGACTCTATGTTGCCTATGGAGCCGGGATCAATAGTTATTGCGTCTCATGTCGAGCGATTGGGGGATATTAAGGAAGGACATACTTATGTCGTCGCCTCAAAAGAAGGACTCGTGTATAAGCGAGTTTACCAATCTTCTGAGAAAAAAGCGCTGCATTTAGTATCCGATAATGAAATTTACACTCCATATGATTTGCTTTGGAAAGATGTTAAGGAAATTTGGAAGTATTATGCGCACTTGAGTTTTACTGATGGGAAGGCTAATTTTGATGCCATGATTGATGAGAAGTGGCAAAGGGTGTATCGCCAGGTGGATGACTTGCACCGGCATTTAATAAAAACTCGAAGCTAACCCGAACTATTCATAAACTTTATGACAAACATAGTGAGCTGTTTGAATAAGCTTTTGAAAAACAGCGATTTAACAAGGGGTTAGTTCAAATCCTAATGCGCAAAGTTGAGTATTATATTAAATGGACAATCCGCTTGTTGTTTTTACTGTGTTGAAAAACAAATATTTGAATGAGCTTTGGCCCGATGGGCGAAAAATGCTTGCATTTTTCGGACAAAGTCTCTGATCTTAATTTCTACTTGTCACTTCATGTGCTTGAAGTTTTGTGTCGGGCTGATTTGTTGCACAGAACAAGCAGTTCTCCATCAGCGGATTCGAACATATGAGGATAGTATTAAAGCTGACCAATGAGAATGACAAATTCTGGAACTTCACATAAACTGCCAGAGAGGATTATCGGGGGCTAGAATAATTGCAATTGGTCTCCGGCATCCGGACCATCAGAATCTTTCTCAATAAGTCCTCTGTGATTATTCCTGGCCTGATTAACTTCCTTTGATACGGGATAGTATTCAAAGGACTTCTCATCTTTTCCGTTTTCTAATTCGGAAATCAAGCGCTCAATGTTTGTTTGGGCATCGAGCCAGTATTGTTGCTCATGGGGATGGAGAGCGACGGGCATGCGATGATGCAAGGATTCTAGTTGCGGGGAAGCTGCTTGGGTAACAATCGAAAAAGAATGCAGGGGAACATTATTCTCGTCCTGCCATCGATCACAAATACATGCGAGAGCAATGTACTTCCCCTTTCTGGGAATGATGCGATAGGGTTTGGGTTTCCCTTCGATCTTTTTCCACTCGTAATAACCATCAATAAATAATATGCCCCTTCTTTGCCGGACAGCCTGACGATAGGCGGTTTTTTCCAAAACACTCTCGATTCTGGCATTAATCATTTTATATCCTATGCTGACCTTTTTCGCCCAAAAGGGCACCAACCCCCAATGAAAAGCTTCTAATTCGTAAGTATTATCCTGAAATAATAGGGGAAGGTGCTGACCGGGTGCAATATTGTAGTGTGGTAGGGGTAATAAAAGTGCTTTTTGATCTTCTCTTATCGATAGGCTTAGGTTGTTACACAACTCTTCAATGGAGCTGGTAAGGGTGACTCGACCACACATAACTTGACTTTTGGGACGAGAAAGATAAAAAAAAGCGGCCACTTTTCAATATTGCATGAAAGTTTGGGGGATCCAATGTGACCGCTCTTTCGTAAATCGTAAACCTAAAATCTAAGTAACTATCACTTCTATTAATTATAGTCACAAGATAAGACGGGAAAGACCTTTGTTTTTTGCAAATATTGCTTAAGACATATTTGAAATACTCTAATATCAATAATGCATACCAATGGATCTATCCCCAATTTTTATTTTCAGTCAGCTTCTCTTGTATCCTGAATACAATGACTCGTATTATTTTCGTAACTTTAAAATCTTATTGCTTTGTCATTACTTGTGACATTGAATATCATTAGAGCTAATTAGTATTATAAATCATGGAGAAAACTTGGAACGATTGGGGCATTCAGATACACTAATGGGCGAGAAATCAGATATAGTTGCTGATATTTGTGCGGGGGGATCCAAACGAAACACAGCGCTAAGCCTTTTGTACAAGAACGAGAAGGTCAAAGGATCGATCGCTCAATATGTATTGAACTGCGGAGGAAGTGATGAAGATGTTCGTCATGTTTTTCAGGAGTCAGTGATCGTTTTTGATCGTAAAGTCCGCGAAGGACGGTTCAGAGAAGAAAGTCAATGGGAAACGTTTATTATTGGTATTGGTAGAAATATCTGCCGAAACCATATGAGATCCAAAAAGCATTGGAGCTCGTTAGATGAAGAAGAATCCTCAAAGGAGGATATGCAATCGGCTGTATATGCCGACACCCATTATTATTTCAAGGAGTTGTCTGAGGTGCTATCCGAGACACTGGATGGACTCAAACCACTTTGCCGGGAAGTATTGATGCTTTGGACTCAGGATTATAGCATGGGACAAATTGCAGAAATGCTGGATTTAGGTCGCCCGGCCAATGCTCGCAAAAGAAAGTTCAGATGTATGAAGGAGCTGATGAATGTAATTCAATCACGCCCTGATTTAGGGGAATATTTGAAAGAAGCATGGAAGACAATCAAATAGAGCGCCTGGAACAATTTTACACCGGACAAATGGAGCCTGAAGAGGAGGCTGCTTTTCGACGGGAACTGGAGAAGGACGAGGAGCTGCAGAAGCAGCTCAGTGCTTACATCCTCGCTAGGGAAGCAGTGGAAACTCAGCACGCCCGGCAGCTTAGGGAGCAAATGAATGACTGGGATGATAAATCGCCCAACTCATCAGGAAATGGCCAAAGGAACGATCGTCGAATATGGGGTTTGTTACTACTTGTATTAGCTCTTGTGGCAGGGGTTTATGTCAGTTGCCCCCAAAGCTCCGACCTTCAGCCGGGAACTGAAAGTGCGGATTGGGATGCTTATGCTCAAGTCCAATTGAGGGGGATAGAGCGTTCGGCAGAGGAAGAACCCTCTATTCAAGTGCTCAATCAACTGTACGTTGACGAGAATTACGAAGCAGCCCGCTTGTATAAAAAAGAATTGCCGGATAGCTTAAGGAATACTGCAGAATCCCGATTGATAGAAGGGCTGCTGAGTTATCAAGCGGAAAACTTTGAAATTGCAGCCAATACTTTTAAAGAATTGCTGAAGGAAACGGATTTGCACTACACGGTAGAAGACGCTGCTCAGTATTTCCTGTTGTTGGCTAAGATTCGCATGGAAGATTGCTCCACGGCTTGTATGAGCTCATTGCGTCGATATGCAGATGACGATAATTTTCTGTATAAAAAGCAATCTTCGCTCTTATTAAATAAGATTCAGGCAAGCGAAAAGTGATTCATTTCGTTCATATAGGTGTACAATAGATCTGATTATGATAAAACAACTATTTTTCGGCTTTCTCGGAGGGTGTATTTCAATACTCCTTGCTTTTTGTCTGCTTACTTATGTCTTCGAATGGGAAGGCCTGAGTATTCAGAATGCTCCAAAAAATCAAGCTGATCGAGTCCAACTGATGAGTGAGCTTGATGAACGCTCCAACTTGATGAAGTCGGCGACTCGAGCTCAATTTTCTTTCTCAAAGGCTGCGAAAAGTGCTACTCCATCCGTCGTTCATATCAAAGCAGAAGAGAGCCAAGATCAATTGGAA
>JAWLFI010000129.1:0-7355 GCA_041685645.1 Saprospiraceae bacterium
GCGGATGGGTCCGAAAGCGGCTAACAGCCGCTGAAGGACGGAACCCCCGCACAGCCCGGCCCCGTAGCGCCAAAGGCGCCTCGGGGCGGCGCCCAAAATATTAAAATAATGAGGGTACCTAATGATATTATAGGCCCGGATTCGAAAATGAAGGGTGAGGGTTTCGGAATGTAGCTGTTATTCTGCCGGGGCTAAACGGTAGCGAGGGAGCACTCGATAGAGGAGGACATAAATAATAAGGGCGGCACTGATCCCGAAAATGTTGCCATCCAGGCCATTTTCCGTAGACCAGAGGAATTCATAAATCAGCGTGGTTCCGCCACCCAAAATCATGGCGCCCAGAGCGGCCATTTCGTGGGCTTTTCGAAAGAGTAGGCCCGCGACGAGGGGGACGAGCAATCCGGATACCATAAAGGCATAGGAATACAGCATGAGATCCAGGACGCTGGTCATTTGGCTGGCGAGTAAAACGGCAGCAGCTCCAAGTCCCAGTGTCAAGATTTGGGAAGCGATGAGCTTATTTCGCTGTTTATCGAAAAAACGGCCGAAAATATCGGACTGAATATTACCGGAAGCGGCCATCAAACAGCTGTCGGCGGTGGACAGGATGGCGGAAAAGTACGCAGACATCATGAGGCCCATCAATCCGATGGGCAGGATCTCGCGCAGCAACAGGGGCAACCCCATTTCGCTGTCCATTTCGGAAATGCCGACATAGCCCAGATGTTCAAACATGCCCTGATCGGCAGCGACTCGGGCAAATAAGCCCAACAAAACGCCCATGAAGGCCATCAGGGGATATTCGAAGAAGCCGGCGATGTACCAGGCTTTTCGCGCTTCGGCTTCATTTTTGGTCGCGTAAATCCGCTGGTAAAGTGTCATGCCGACAAACCAAATGGGGATGATGGTGACGGCCCAATTGATGAGTTGAATAGCGCTTACATTGTCGAGGCGCAGCATATCCGGCTGGACGACGGACTGCAGTCCGGACCAACCGCCAATGGAATAATAGGCGAGGGGGAGTGCGATAAAGATAAGTCCAAATAGCAAGAGCGCCCATTGGACGGTATCGGTATAGATGACGGCTTTGAGGCCGCCCATGGCGGTGTAAATAACGGCAATAAAGCCGATGGTCCAGAGGGCTACATTGAAGTCCAGACTGGGAAAGGTGGCGGTGGCCAGTTTCGCTCCGGCCAGAATTTGACTGCTGGTAAAGCCCCAATAGCCCAATGCGGAAATAATACCCGCTAGCAAGGCTACCCGGGGACTAAATATATAGTTGAATACTTCGGGAAAAGTGCGCAGGGATAATCTGGTGCCCAGGGCGTAGACGCGTGGAATCAGATAGGTGGCGGCCAACCAGGCGCCGATTAAACCGGTAAATAGCATCCAGGAGCCGGATAGCCCCATGACAAATCCCAGTCCGCCCAGACCTATAGAAAATCCACCTCCTACATCTGTAGCCACAACAGATAATCCGATATGCCATTTCGACATTGACCGCCCGCCTACATAGTAGTCGTCCTCGTCTTCATTCTTGCGAAGAAAGTACACGCCCACGCTGAGCATGGCTAACATATAGACAATAAAAATAGAGAAGTCGATCCAGTGCATCAATCACAATTATAACAAAAAAAGGGCATCCGCCAACTGGCGAATGCCCTTTTTTGAATAGAACCTTCATTACAATCCTTCTTCTGGAACTAATATAACGCCATGGGCTAAAAATCTGAGTTCTTTTTCCGGTTCGGTGATTTTTTCAATTTCCTCTTCAGATTTTCCGGCATCTTTTGCCAGATGACGAAGTTCTTCTACACTGACCACCTCTCTGTATGCTGTGCCTTCCATAATCACTTCTCGTCCGGCGATATCCTTGGGCATGAAAAATCCGTAGTCCTTAAATTTGACAAACATTTCTTTATCGCCCTTTGCCATTGTCATCCAGCAGCCCTTGGCCTGACAAACAGAAGTGATCTTGCCACGGACTTTTGCTTCCATGCCATCTGTTTTTTTCATTTTTTTGTAGAGCTTCTTGAATTTCATCGCTCCATCGGCAGTAATCTTTTCGCCGAAATGCATTTCGTCTGAACTGGGTTCGTCCTGAGCGGCCAGAGTTATCGATCCGGCGATGAGGAATAGGAAGCTCAAGGTCAAAAATTTAGTCATGCAATTCATAGTTTTGTTTTAATTATTTCAAATAGACTTTCATCGGAATATCTTCTGTCGGGCGATTTGCTTGGTCTTTGTTTTGATTAGCGATTTTTTCCGCCACCTCAAATCCGGAAACCAGACGGCCAAAGACAGTATAATCCCCATCTAGTTGCGGTGTCCCTCCTTCTTCGAGATAAATAGCCCTTTCCTCCTCCGTATACTCGATATTCTTTTGCTGTTCAATTCTGTCTAACACTTTAGAGGTGACTTCTGAGCCGGTGACGATGTAAAACTGAGAGCCGGAGGACTTCTTCTCGGGATTTGAAGGTCCGCCTCGTCTTGCAGCTGCGATGGCACCGCGTAAATGTGGAGCACCAATTTCGGCATCGATCATATAGCCCGGACCGCCCGTGCCAAGTTGCTGACCAGCGCTCGCATTTTTGGAGTCTGGATCACCACCTTGAATCATAAACCCGGGAATAACGCGGTGGAACAGCAAACTGTCATAAAATCCCTCCTCCACCAATTTCAAAAAATTCTCCTGGTGCTTTGGGGTTTTATCATATAACTTTAACTCCATATTTCCCAACTCGGTCTCGATGACAACGATTTGCTCTTTTTCTCCACAACCTAAAAAGTTAAAGGCAAGGGCAAACATCACAACAGAGACTTGGACCATTATTGTATTCATTCATTTGTTTTTTCTGAAAGAGTACCTCTTTCTTTTTCTAAGGCTCGAAAATATAAAATTATTTTCTCTTTGAGAAATGCCTCTTGTTGCTTGACTCCTTTTTGGATATAGGATCTGCTTTTTTTATAATGTGGCCACCCTTCATCGTCAAATCCCTCAAACTCATAATATCCGTCGGCTTCTAGCAATCGACAAACTGCAATGTGCATGAGGTCTTGCTTCTCTTCTTTTGTGAAGGCTTCTCGCACGTGTCCCAGTTCTTGAATTCCAATGAGGAACAAGATGGCATTGAGGTCGGGTAGTTGATCCCTCCCCATTCTGTCTTTTATGAGATGCCGCACGCGTAGCCACTCAAAATCTATTTCCCAATCTTCTAACATGGCATAAAGATATGTTCCTTTTTTCTTAACCCGATGTCTTTGGAAATTATTTCATAGAAACCATTGTTTTTTGACCTATTCAGTGCCCCCTCAATCTTTGATGTTCGGCATTGATCTGCACGATCTCCCTTTATCGAATATTTCCCCAATTCCCATATGAGTATTTATGGTGCAGTGAGTATTGTCATATTTTATTCATTATGGGGATTTTTGACGCGTTCAAAAGAACCCGATTGCTATTTTTACTATATTGTTTTCCCAAAACAGATGTGTCTATGAAATCCATTCGACTTCTACTCTTTCTCAGTGCTGTGACTTTCTCCTTAATTATTGGCGCCTCAACGCTTCAGGCTCAACAATCACCGGATGTTTTCCCTTTTCGGTTTGCAGAAGTGCCCCCTCAGGAGCCCCTCAAGTTATTGGACGGATCGAGGAAAAAGACCCCTCAACTGATAATCCGGTGGTCCCGGGGGAACATTCCTGAAAATTTTAACTCGAGTGAAGCTCACTTTCTCGGGCAAAATTCCTATATCGTGAATGCAGAATCTCTGCCTTTAGATCAGTATGTTTCTTCGGGGCAGATTGAAGCCTGGTCACCTTATACTTCAGACTATAAAGTGCATCCCGATTTGCAGGGAGACAATGATATTGACCGATTAGAAGTGGTATTGGACAAGTCCTACACCTATGCGGAATGGTCGGCGGCCTTTAAAAGACAAGCCATACCGGTTGAAAAGTACCATTCCGGATCACATTTTATTGTCGTTGAAAATACGCCGGGACGAGTGGATCGATTGAAGTCCATGCCGGAAGTTTTGTTCATTCATAGCGGAGGTCGATGGACAGAGCCCGAAGACTTGAGAGCAAAGCGCCTGCATACAAGCGATCAGCTGGAAATGCAGGATGGTGGTGGTCTGGGATTTGATGGCACGGGCATCAATGTTCAGGTCAGAGATGATGGGATGATAGGTCCGCACCTCGACCTAAAGGGCAGATTGATTAATGATCCTTCCTTGCCTTTCGATACTTCGGGAACGCATGGCGACGGTGTGGCTGGCGTTTTGGCGGGAGCCGGAAATATTGAAGGAGAAGGTCGCGGTATGGCCCCTGGAGCTACGGTTTATGCAACCCAATACGAAGCCTCTTTTTTGGATAACACCCTGGACCTTCACATAGAGGAAGATGTCCTGTACACTAATTCATCCTATTCTAATGGCTGTAATGACGGGTATACACCCAATGCAGCTGAGGTGGATCGACAAATTCACACCTACTCTACCTACCTTCATATTTTTTCCGCGGGAAATTCCAATAATAATGACTGTGGGTATGGAGCCGGTAGTCGATGGGGAAACATTACTGGCGGACATAAGCAGGCGAAAAATGCCATCGCAACGGCCAACGTTAATTTTGAAGGTGAAATAATGAACTCGAGCAGCCGGGGACCGGCAACAGACGGACGAATTAAGCCGGATATTGCAGCTAATGGCGCTTCGAATTATTCGCTGCGCCCCAATAACAATTATGCACCATTCGGTGGAACGAGTGGCGCAGCTCCTTGTGTAGCGGGAGTTTTGGCTCAGCTCAATCACGCCTTTCGCGAACAATTCGGTGCAGATGCACCGTCTGCACTGCTCAAGGCCGCATTATTGGACGGAGCAAGAGATGTTGGCGAACCGGGCCCCGACTTTATTTATGGCTTTGGATTGCTCGATGCTTTTAACTCCTATGAAATACTGTCTCAGCAACAATTCTTTTCAGATAATGTCTTTCAGGACGAATTCAAAGAGTTTACCATAGACGTGCCATCGGGCGTGGATCAGGTGAAAGTCCTGCTTTACTGGGCAGATCCGCCGGCGGTCCCCATGGCTGAAAAGGCCCTGGTGAATGATTTGGATTTGCTGGTTGACTGGCAGGGAGATTCTTACCAGCCTCTTGTGCTCGATCACACGCCGAGTTCCAGCAGCTTGTCCCGACCTGCGGAACCGGGCATCGACCGATTAAATAATATGGAACAAGTGGTACTAGATGTCAATGAAAGCGGTCAAGCCGTGGTCTCTGTTCAGGGCTTTGAAGTGAATTTTGCCTCTCAGGAGTTTCATCTCGTCTATTCTTTTGTTCAAGACGAAGAAAACTTCCGCTTTTTAGCGCCCCGACCGAATCAGATACTAGACTTGAGCTCCCGGGTTCGAGTAGCCTGGGAAAAACTCGAGGGATCGACGAGCGGAAGAAAGGTCTCTTACTCCAGAGATGGGGGGCAGAGCTGGGTGGAACAGCCCATTTTTGGACCGTTTGACTTCGAATTCATCAATTTATTAGATCCGGAACCTCAAAATGGCGATTCCCTGCTTATTGCATATGCGGATGATGAGTTTACAGATACTCTGGACGCCCCCGTGTACTTTGCTGATCCTCATCAACCGGATGAGATTGAAATAATAAGTTCCTGTATCGACTCAGTGACCGTGAGTTGGTCATCAAAAGACAATGCTGAGGAATATCAACTCTATTCTCTGGGAGAAAAATATATTGAGCCTCAACTGACGACCACAGATACTTTTGCCACCATCCCTATTGACAGAGCCATAGATCAGAATCTGTTTGCCGTGCGATCGCATTATGGGAATAATATCTGGTCAGAACGCGATGTCGCAAAGCACTTTGAAGGCGGATTATTCAATTGCCCTCAGGAAGTTGAAACAGTACTTCAATCAGTGGAGTCCCAGAATGACCTTCAGGGTTTCACTTGTTCACCATTCGATTTGTCCCTGGAATTACAATTGGGCAATAATGGCCTGAGTCCTGTCGATTCCATTGAGGTGTGTTATCAATTGGATGACCTCACTCCGGTTTGCGAATGGAGTACAGACACCATTCCCTCAGATAGTAGCTTAGTTTTCCTTTTTGATTCTATCTCTTTCATAGATCGGGATTATGAACAAATTTTGGCCTGGGTTCGAACAGCAGGCGATCGCTTCCCCTGGAATGACACTCTTCGACGAGATTTCCCCGTTCGGTTCCTCAATGAAGACCTCATTCAGTCGGATCTTAACTTGAGGTTTACACCTGATGAGCTGCCGGGGAATTCTCAAGTGATTAATAATGACGGGGAGGAAACATGGAGGTCTTTTGAGGTCATCGACAAGAGACAAAATGAGTCCACAGCCCTCGTTTTGCCGGCTTACTTTTACGAGGAAGTGGGAGAGGTGGATCAATTCTTGACCCCGGTACTCAATATTGACTCCGGCTGGACGGATGCAGAGTTTATTTTTGAATATGCCTACTCTTCATTTAACCTGGCACCCGATTCTTTATATGTATTTGCCCTTGACCCCTGTAATTTAGAGGTGTTGGATACGCTCTGGTACAATGGAGGGGAAACGATGGCCACTGCAGATGTGGGATTCGAACCTTTTCAGCCTTCCAGCTATAGTGATTGGGCTGATGTCCGCTTGCCAATTGGACATTTGGCCGGGCGAGATATCATGCTCTCTTTCACTGCCATCAACGGATATGGGAATAACATCTGGGTGAATCGACCCGCTACGATTGAAGATGACAGTTATATTCACTCCGTCACCTTAGATATTACACCGAATCCCGTTTGTTTCGATAGCACGGCTCAAGTCTCAGCGCAAGTCGATGGCCCCTATAGATACACAACCGAGTGGATTGTTCCGGATATACCCAATAAACTCCAGGATTCCATCATCGACTATACCGTGCGTAGGGATCGTCCCGCAGCCATTGTTTCTTTAGTTTCCAATGAGTTCTATACCCATATTTTAGAAGATACCCTACCAACGATAGAGGGTGTCACTCTGGATGTGAGCGGTGAGAGAGAGGGAGACACCATAGCACTTCGAGCCATTACAACTGATGCAGATTCCGTCTTATGGGTTTCCGATCGCGGCTTTGAATTTTTAGGTCAGCGACTAACTTATATCGGCACACCCGGAGAGGGAATTGTTACTTTTACAGTTACTGCTTTTGGCCCTTGTGGCCCTGTAACGAGAGTGGTAGAAGTTGACTTTACCGTTTCTTCCCAAAACCCCACCTTGGTCAAAAGCCCCATAGTGTACCCCAATCCAAGTATGGACGGAGCGATATTTATCGAACACTTGAGTGCCGAT
>JAWLFI010000130.1:0-7331 GCA_041685645.1 Saprospiraceae bacterium
CTTACAGATCGCCAGATCAAAAAACCTTTCCTTTCCAGTTTAGTATATTTATAGAATCAAAACCAAAAAAACTACCCAGGCAATTATGAAAACCATCCTTATCAAAGTGATCGCCCTTCTTTTCATTTTGGCCGGCATCAACCATTTTCTTTCCCCCGAATTTTACCTCCCCTTAATTCCCGACTATCTGGCGTTTCCGCAAGTCATCAATTGGGTCTCGGGCGGGTTGGAAATATTCATCGGTCTGGCTATATGGATGCCTCAATACCGCCGTATCGGCGGCTGGTCACTCGCCGTACTCATGGTTCTCTTTATTCCGGCCCACGTGCATTTTATCCAGATGGGGCATTGTTTGTCTGATGAACAGTGTGTGCCAGCCTGGGTCGGGTGGGGTCGGCTGCTGGTGATTCAGCCCTTGTTGATCGCTTTGGGATTTTGGATTGCGCGGCGCAGCCTGTAAATGGCATATCCACTGTCTGGCGGACGCGGCCTATGGCAGGCATTTGCTGAGGCGACGGAATTCTACCCATTTTAAGTTACTCTCGGACTCTTCGATGAATACTTTCCTGCCCACTGAATTCTCATGATGTATCGCATGGTACGCATTAAATGTTAAATATTATCGAAACTCAGATGGGTTGCTCACCCGGCTTTTTGCCGGTAGGAGTTGGTAGCTTTCGTCCTTTTTCCAATTGAAGTACTTCTCATTAAGTTCCTCTCCGGGTAACAGGCTAAAACAATTGTGGAACCCCGAACTAGATGCCTCTTCCGATATTTTATCTCGGAGAATATACGTTCGACTCTCTCCCCTTCGAGTCGACAGCAAGAGTGATTCTGCCGGCAGGCCCCACTCCATTTGGAGGATTTCTCGCTCGTAGTCCGTGAGATATGGAATGATTCCCTTTGTATAGTCCAGACGTTGCATCTCTGAAATTTGATGTTCATGCCATTCCCGTCGTTCAGTATAACGCTCAACAGAGCCGGTCATTTGATATGCCCACCAAAGAACCGTAAACAGCACTAGAAAGGCGATAAGCATTGATATTCGGCGAGTACGGGGTATGGATTCCTGAAAAAGTGGTAATAGAATAAAAAACGATAACAACATCCATTGACTTTCGGTATAAAACCTCACGAACTCATTGACCGCTAAAGAAAGTAATAGCAAATGACCTGCGAAAGCGCAAACACTCCATGCCAGAATGAGAAATTTGCGATAATACAAGCTCAGTCCCCAACTCAACAGGGCCCACAAAACAGCAGGAAAATAATAGAAAAAACTATTCTCCCAAAATGCTACCCAAACCGGACGATCCAGTATTTGCTTCCAATTCACCCAGGAAAACTCCTGAATAACCTGAATTTTCTTCCCGTCATACCAATTGAAAGAACTCAAATAGTACTTCAAGAGCACGCACACAAAAAGTACAACTGCTGTCGCGAGATGATATCTGTCATCGAACCGCCAGTTACCCGACAAGAATTGATGTCCGATAAAGTAGGTGGCGAGGATTACCATCAGTGGATGAGTAAAAATAGATAAGCATAGCAAAGCCAGGGCAAGAATAAAGAGAATAGGATTTCCGCGGCCAAATCTATTCACATTGGATTGAAGCATCCCCGCACCCAGACAAAATAAAGGAATAGCTTGGTGGACCTCATTGTTGGTCCAAAAAAAGTTATCTGTATAATAGAATGTAAAATATCCCGCCAATAAAACTACCCAATCGAATTGCCTAAAGCGGTATAAAAGTGTAGCTGATATCAGAGTAAGTAAAGGAAAACTGACGGAATAGGTCCACATCAAGGTATCTATGGACCAAGCTAACTTGACCCCAAGCCAGGGTACAGCCTGGGTCAAAATAGATCCATACCGCCCCACCATAATCGTGGGCTCTCCCTCATTGATGATTTTGAGCAACACAAAAGATGCGTCCAGGACACTCATTCGCTCCACGTAAAAAACGATAGAAAGGAAAAGCTGAAGGCCCAAAAGCAGCCAGGCTGCTTGCGCTAACTTCTTCTGGCTCAGAGCTGGGTGCTGCATCCCATTTTAGAAGAAAGATACACAAAATTCAGAGGCAAAAAAAATACATGGGAAATTCAGTACCTACAGCTTATTGCACAACTACTTTTTTGACGATTCCACCCAATTCAGAGGCGATGTGAAGATAGTACGTTCCGGGGTTTAAGCCCGTCAAATCTATAGTATGTGTCTGTAAAAATGCGTCCTTGTGATATCGAACCGGCTGCCCCGCACTATTAAATAAGCGGATATCCGCTCGCTGAAAACGCTGGGTATCCATGCGAATGTTCAGAACAGAGCGAGCCGGATTGGGGTACACCTCTACCATTTCTTCAGTCGGCGGGGTTTCTGTACTCGATGTGGCTCCAATAATGGGTGAAGACCACAGCCCGCGACCATAGGTAGCAGCATAGATGCGCTGTGTCTCGTAGTTGATCTCCAATTCATTGATAATGACATTGGGCAAATGATTGTCAAAAGCCACCCACTCGTCGCGCGTGTTATCTATAAAAAACACACCGTAATTCATGCCGAGATAGAGTCCGTCAAATTCGTCGTCCTGCCAAACGAGAGCCAAAGCACCAAAGTTGGGTAAATTCTCTCTGTAGGATATCCAGCTCTGACCGGCATTTTCTGTGACATAGACTTTCGAAGCGCTATTTGTGGCAATGGCGACTTTATTGGGGTCACGGGGATGAATGGCAATGGAGTTTACACTCCCCGCAAAACCGCTGACATTTTCCCAATTGCCTCCACCCGTTTCAGTTTTATATAAGGATGAGCCATGAGCAGCCCACATTACAGCATTGTCTGAGGGAGCAATTTTCAGGTGATCGAGTTTCTCAGGAAACTCCTGTGAAATGGAAGTCCAGTTTTGGCCATAATCTTCAGACCGAAAGACTTCTTCGTAGCCCAGATAAATAACATTTGAGGCCATGGGGTCTTGTTCAAAAGGCGTAACCCAGCGGCCGGCTTCGCTTCCCGGCTTAACCATTCCGGTATACGACTGGGCGCCATCGAAGGTCACATACGGAGTACCCAACTGAGAAGTACCACACAAAATATCGGGATTCTCTTTATCGATGAATGTCTCCATACCATCCGCCCCAAGCCAATCAATCCATTCGCCTTCTTCGGTCAATAATGAGGTGCCATTATCTTGAGAGCCGCCGCTCACCAGAACCGGATCGGTCTGAGAAATTCCGATTTTATAAAATTGTCGAATCCCCAGACCGGAACTTAAGTCCTCGTAAAACTCGGGATTGACAAATCGAGAGTTCTCCGCGACAAAAATTCCACCATCGGTTACCGCATAAAGCATGCTATCGACGAAAAGTAAATCATCTACATCAGCGTGACAGTAACCAATATTTTGACTTTCTGCAGATCCCGGGATCCAATCCGAGGTGGGTTGAAAGTTCTCTCCCCCATTGCGCGACACCCAGGTATTGATCCCCGCAATGTGAATTTCATCCGCATCATAGGGATTGACGGCAATCGCCATATCTCTCGGTGCCTGACCGCGGTCATCTAAGGCGGCTGTGCTGTAGCCAAAATAGTTCCTTCCAAAATGAGGAAGTAGTGCAAAGCTTTCCCCACCATTATCGCTTCTGTAGAGTCCACCAAAAATACCGCTTTCTGCCTCTAACACATAGATGCGATCCGGGGCATCCGCTGATACTCCAATCATTTTAGGCCCGTCTTTAAAGTTGTTTTGCAGGGGCTGTTGAAACTGCACCGTCAGGTTCTGATTAGCTAATAGCGCCTCGATCATCTCTTCTCCCAGTTCCTGGTCTACCATGACGGCGGGAATAAAAATACCTTCACCATTGCCCGACATATTGATCAAGTCGGGTTCGTTATTGACGACAATCACGGCAAAGGCTCCGGCATTTTGAGCTGCCAGAACCTTCTCGACAAATGTACATCCTCCCCGTCGGATTAGAGCGATCTTCTGTCGAAGGGAGTCTGCATTGGTCGGAGGGGTGCAAGCCAAAAAAGTGGAGTCTCCAACATCCCTGTACAGCACGACTTCTGCGGTAAACTCTTCCGGCTCGACAGGCAAGGGGACATATCCGTCTTCAAAAGCATTTTCAGCCACCATGTAGCTGCCTGCGAGACTATCCGGAGCCAGAATGTTCATATTTTCCTCTCGAGGCTCATCTGTCCCCACTGAAGTAAAATTAAAACCTCCGTCATGAGAGACATGAACTCCACTGCCCGATGCATAGACTGTATTGAGATCAGTGGGATGAAAGGCAAAATCAAATCCGGAGCCATCATTGACGACTTTCTGCCATTGATTGCCGCCATCTACAGAGCGAAACAAGCCCGAGCGCTGAGCAGCGGCAAATATCGTGTCCGGATGTCTCGGATGAATCAGAATTTTATTGACCAAAGAGGAGCCGACATCTCCTATCTTAGACCATGTGGCGCCCGCATCTTCCGAGCGATAGAATCTTCCACCGCCCGAACCGAAGTAATAGATCTCGGAGTTATGGGGATGCATGGCAACAGAATAGACTTCCATATTAGAAAAATCATCCGAGAGGGGTGCCCAGTCCTCCCCCCTGTTAAAAGTATGCCATACGCCTCCGGTTTGCGCTCCGAGGAGGATGTGATTGGGATCTGTGGGGTTCACCTGCATAGAGGTAATCCGCCCGACGCCGGGATTCCAGCCAGAGGTGGCATTCCAATTTTTGGGCCCGTGCTCTATCCAGTAATCGTTAGTTCCGGTACGCAATTCAGCGCGCTCAAAACGCTCTGCCTGCCAGCGGTGCCATTCTTCAATAAAAAAATTTTCCGGCAACAGTTCTCCATTCGCCGTTTGCATTCGGCGCGCATTGTATTCCCATCGCTTATATTGTTTGTAGCCTGTTCCGCGCCCTTTTCCAACAACCTCAAAATGCTTTTCTGCCGCTACCTGAATCTCTTCCAGAGAATAGCCCGGCTCATCGATCATGGTCAGGTATTCTTGTCCCATTAACGATGATATACTCCAACTGCATAGCAGTATCATAATTCCCAATCCTATCCTCATAGATGCAAAGTTTGTTCTAAGATAGGGAAAAGAAAATAATTTTTTATTAAAAAAGAAAAATTAAAGAGGAAGTGTAAGCCAATGGACAATACTCACTGATCTGTTCGATTGTAGTATGAATATCTCTGCTAGCATTACTCCACCTTTATTATTTTGCCGCTTCTCATCTCCCCATCCGCCAATTGCAGTTGATAGACATATGCGCCCGGAATGAGGTGATCTATATTCAGCTCAAGCAGGCGGACGGTGCCCGGCGTTTCTGGTTTGTGCTGAACGACTTGCTTACCGGAGATGTCAAAAAGTAGAATCTCCTTCACTTCCCAGTTGGCCAGGGTATAAAAATACAATCTATCCGTAGCGGGATTGGGGAAAACAGATAAGCGGTCGTCGGGAATTTCCGAGCAGTAATGTGGGGGCCACTCCTCTCTGGGAATCTCATAAAAATGCATCATATGCCGAAAGAAAGTACAGGGCCGATCAGACAAAAAGTTCTTAATTTGATCGATATTCTCATACCATTTCTCCAGGCTGGAGGGGTGTTTCCACCGATCAATATGGTCTGGCATTTCTTTTTCTATGGCTTCCGCAGCAGATGTGGCCAAAGGCAATGTATTATCGGAGTGGTAAATCGTATTGAGCTGACTGATTACGCGCTGAAAAAACTTCTCTCTGAACTCCGGGACTTCCATCAATAAGCGGAAGACTTCGGTACTCCAAAGGGGATTGGGCCAACCGTTATCCGACATATCCGTGAGATGGTCAAATGCATTGAAATTAGGGTCATCAAAAGCATCATCATTGTCGTAATACAGCCAGCGCCAGCGATTCTCACCACCGCGATCTTTCCAGAATTTAATATTGTTTCCCGGCCAGTCAAAAACTCCAAAAAACATTTTAGCAATGGTATAATCGATGAAGTTATCCACATCTATAAAGTCCGCTACCTTTTCCATGGCTTCTGCGTCATCGCGTGGCATGCTCCTTAGTTGATCCAGAAACTCGAGGTAATGATCGTTCTGACCTTCAATGATTTCATGTCCACCAAACTCCAATAAGTCCAGGTCCTCTTCCCGCGTTCCAAATCGATATTGAAAATAATACTTGTCGTGTCGATCCCGAATATTTACCAGTCCATAATAGGCTCCATTGACAAACAGCACGGCGGGCTGATAGCCCTGAGTTTCTACATCCAAATCTCTGATAATTTCGTGCGTCAGGCCATCGCGCAACATAGATAATACAAAATCCTGTCCGGAAGGGCGCAGCAAAATTCTCTTGTAGGTATCGGTGGTGTCATGCTCAAAGAAAGAAATATTCATTTCGGGTGTGCCATAGGCCTCCCGCGCATACAGTCGAAAGGCTTTTGCGGGTAAGGAGCGGGTTCCGCCGCCGTGCAAACGCAATCCCAGGGTCTGCTCGAGTTCTAGATTTTGCTGACTATCGAAAAACAAGACCTCTGCTTCGCGTTCCCAGGCTCGCCCTCGATTCGTATAATTTCCATTGACCCAGGGGCCTATAAAGGGAGGACCATCATCAAAGGTCTTTCCCGGAACTAATAGCCCCTCCTCATACCCAAATAAGTTGCTCTCCTCAGTAACGATAGAAATGACGGGCAACTCAAATCGCTCCTTTACCTGCGGATCTACCCAATAAGTCGCCGTTTCAACGGGTGAGACGCGCTCACCATCGACAAAAGCCGCTGCGCGCACGACGCGAGCGCGAAAGGGATTGCCGCCGGGCAATTTCCACCGATACCAGTCCGGTGTAACATCCGGCGAAGTGGGAATATATACAATGGGATTCACCGATAAATCATCTGATTCGGGCAAATCAATCGGGCCGGAATACCGATGTGCTGAGGTATCGGGCAGGTCTCCATTGAGGGTATAATACAACACGGCATCCTCATCGCTGGTCTCCATTGTCAAATTTTGGACTTCGGTATAAAAGCCGGATGGCAGGGAAAAACTCAAGATTGCGGACACAGGTGCAACATTGGGCTGCCCGGGTGTAGGGGTAGCCAGTGAGCGCAAACCTCCGATCCGATCGGGATAGCGGCCAAAGGCCTCATCCTCTTCTAATTCGGTAGCCGGAAAAAAGTCCAGCAGGCTGCCTTCCGGATTGGACAACAGAATCGGCTCTCCGGATTTTTTGATTTTATAATTCGTGTGTAATTCTTGCCCCTTTCGGTTCTTCCCGGAAGCAAAAATGACTAGATATTCGCCGGGGGCGAGCGTTCGATTCGGAAAAGACCAGCGCTCGGGG
>JAWLFI010000131.1:0-7302 GCA_041685645.1 Saprospiraceae bacterium
CCATAACCTATCTATGCAATGGCGAGGACGCGTAGATCGCGACACTTTTTTGATTCGAGCCCATCAGGTGAGTTTTCAAGGGCAGATTCCACTGTCAGAGAAATGGAATATTCGCATCGGCAGAGTGGGGTATGATTTTAAACAAAATCGCATGACATATCCTGACCTGGGCTTTACCCGCGATCTGCACTGTTGGGAAATGAGTCTGAGTTGGCAGCCCGAAATCAATACCTATATGTTCTCCATAGGCACGAAACCCGGTTCTTTGGATTTCTTAAATTTACCTTATCGAAGGAATCGCGCCGATGGGGCAGCTCTGTTCTAATTGTTTTAGCGAAGTACGGGAATCTTTTCTGTTACCACCTCAATTGGGCCATCTATCCTGACTATGTATATGCCTTTGGGAAAGGTGAAGGTGTCTATTTCTGCAGAGTATCGACCTGAAAGCCGAAAATTAGCATGCAATTGACCACTCATGTTAAATACCTGAATCGAATACTCCTCTTCGGGAGATAGACTCAATATTGAAATTGTATTCCTCTTTGCTTGATAGATTATCTTTACATCGCTTTCCGAAGAGATTGGCTCGCCGGCGCACTGTGACCGACCATTTTCCATTAATTGCCTTCTTTCGCTATTTAGTATGCTATACATCATGTCCACTTGCCCCTGACTGAAATACAAGAGACAGGGATCCTGGCCAAACTGCATAAAATTCTGTGCCATATCCAGTGAACCGCAGGAAATCGCCTGTTCAGGAGGCACACAGCCAAAGTAGGGGCTGTCCTGAATGGGCGTATCATCTATATCATCATCCACCTCACATCCCGGACGGACCCAGGGATGTTGCAAATTGAGGTAGTGCCCGACTTCATGTACCATAGTTCTCCCCTCGGAAAATCTGGAATTAATGGGCCCCACCTTCCCGAAAAATGAGGGATCAATCACCACTCCGTCTTCCTGTGGTAATCCGACACCCGGAAAACTAGACCGACCGGCAATGGACTCAAAGGGAGCAATCCAAATATTTAGATACTTAGCGGGCTCCCAGGCATCTTGACCACCCAGTATCTCGTAGTGCACACTTTGCCGCCCGTCGGAAAAAATATGTTGACCGATGAATGGCACGTCTGTCGTTGTCCTGGTGATGCCCGAGTGCTCCTCCCCAGACGGATCTCGGGTCGCTAAACAAAACTCTATGAGGGGCAGGCCTAATCTGGAGTAAAACTCTCTTGGGATCAAGTGCACATCTTGAAGACGACCAAAGTTTTCATTGAGGGCATCGATTTGGGTATAGATCTGATGGTCGGTCACTTCTTGTCCATCCTCAGGCAAAACTACATGAACAACAACGGGTATATGTAGATCCGTGCTCCGGAAATTAGCAGAAGAAATATCTCGCGAACTAAGCTCCGGAGACCCTTCTGTCCCGCACCACCTATCTGATTGAGCATCCGTCAGGAAAGCCAGGAACATAAGTCCAATCGTTACAAACAATTCCCTGCTCATTCTGAAATTATTCCGTTTGCGACTCTTTGGGACTGCGCAACAGATCAAAGACCTGCTCTAAATTCGGATTGATGATGATTTCAGTTCTGCGATTGAGTCGCTTGTTCTTCTCATCGGTATTGGGTGCAACCGGCTGATAAAATGCCTTACCCGATGCAATCATCCGCTCGGGGTTGACGCCGTTTTCCTGCAAAAACAATACCACTTCTGTAGCTCGTTCAGTGCTGAGTTCCCAGTTGCGCTTGACACTGCCATCACTATCAGTATGTCCCTCAACAGTAAAGCTGAGATCATTCATGTCTTTCAATGATTGAGCGAGCTGTTTTAAGGCCTCTTTTCCCCGGGATCCAATAGTGCTACTCCCTTTTTCAAAGAGTAGTTCCTGAGATAGAGAGACATAAACTCGTCCGTTTTCCTGCCTTACAGTCAATTCCTCTTTCTTGAAATCGACCAATGCGCCCTCAATTTTATTGAGCGTAGATCGCATGGATGAATTCATGGACTGGAGCTGACGATCTAACTCATTGATGCGATCCTCCTTTTTTGCTAGATTGCTCTGCATATCTTTCATGCGAGACTCTTTTTCCTCTAATTCCTTTTCCAATCGATTCAGATCTTTTTCCCTCTTGTCCATCTCCTCTCTCTTCCTACTCAACTCCTCGAGTAATTCTTTTTTCTCTGATGAGCTGGTTTGCAATAAGTCTTTATTTTGCTGAACGATTTTGTCATACACTTCCTGCAAATCCTTCCGCGCGGCGTTCATGTTTTCGTATTTTCTCTGACTGGTCGCCAATTCTTCACGGACTCTCTCATAATCGCTGGCCAACTCTTCATTCTCTTTCTTGAGTTGAGCGTACTGATTTTCTATCTTTTCCAATCGCAACAATTCCTCCTCTAACTGTTTCTTTTCTGCCAGCGTTTCTTCATAGCGGTTGCTGCTGACACACGAAGCCAGAAGCATAGCAACCAGTAATATCCAAATATTTTTGATTTTCATAGTAAAGTATTTATAGTTTGTGACAATATAACACTAATAGGCGAAGAAACATTCCCCTGGATGAATCATTGATCAGAAATTAGTCTTTTGTTTTATACATTCCCCTGAGTTCAGCAGCAGTAAAAAAAGTGCTTTCCTCAGCCCGAAGGTCCTGAATATTGGCAGCCTGGTATTCCAATATGTTTTGGTCAGTAGAGGAGGGAAGTCCGGGGAATAGAAGCAACGCTCCAATAATCGCAGCGGCAATTCCACTCGCACCAAGCCATCGAAAAATTACTTTTCGCCTTGATCGATGTTTCCATTCTCGTTCCACTTCTTCCCATTTCAATTTTGTGGATGCGCGAAATTCTCGTGCCTTTGATTCCAATTCGCTATCATATGAGTTGTTCATGAAGAATAATTTTTTTTGGATGAAGAAGAAATACCGCTTTGTGACAGCATTTCTTCTATTTTTTTTCTTGCCATGCGCAGCTGGGACTTTGACGTATGGATACTTATATCTAACATTTCGGCTATTTCTCGATGCTTGTAACCCTCTATGGCGTAAAGATTCAAGACCACTCTGTACCCATCCGGTAATGCCATGATGTGCTGCATAATCGTCTCTACCTCTAATTCCTGAATAATAGCAGCAGAAATTCCTTCAGTTGGCAGTTGTTCGTTCTCTTTGTAGTGCATTTTTGAGTTTTTTCTCAACACCATGAGGGCTTCCCGAATGGCAATGCGCTTCATCCAGCCCTCAAAACTTCCCGTTCCTTTGTAGCTGTTTATATGACTAAAAATTTTCATAAAGGTATCCATCAATACATCTTCAGCGCTGGGCATATCCGACATATATCGACGAATGACAGCCATCAATACTTCCTTGTAGTTCTCAAATAAAAATTCTTGAGCCTTTTTATCTTTTCTCTGACATCCCCGAATGATTTCTTGCTCTGTCAAATCTTTTTCTTTCTATGACTATTAACGAGATGCTCTCAAACCGTATTTTGGTGCACAGGCCTTCCATATAATATCAATTGGACTAACTCCTCAGGGTGTTTTTGAGGTTCTCGTATAATATAATACTTTCATTGATGATTTCTATGGCCTTGTCCCTCCCCAGAAACTCCTTTACTTTTACCGATTTGTTCTCCAGTCTGGTGTAATCCTGAAAAAATGCATTGATCTCCGATTTAAAATGGGATGGCAAAACCGATATATCCTCTATATGGCTTACACTGGGATCCCCCTCAGCCACCGCTATTATTTTATCATCCGCTTCTCCATTGTCCAGCATTCTCAGCACTCCGATGACTCTGGCAGAAACGATGCATAACGGTACAACATCTATCTGCGATAGAATCAGTATATCCAAAGGATCATTATCCTCGGCATAAGTCTGTGGGATAAATCCATAGTTGGACGGATAATAGACCGAAGAATACAATACCCGATCTAATTTAAGCAGACCGCTTTCTTTGTGAATTTCGTATTTGGCTCGACTGCCTTTTGGTATTTCCACTACAGCATTCACAATTTCGGGAAGACGAGAGCCGGGGCTTATGTCGTGCCAGGGATGACATTTACCATACATATCTTTCATTTTTTTTAAGATACAAATTTTAGTACAATTGGAGGTATTCTTTTTTTTGGCCGTGCCCCCGAAGCGCCTCTCGGCGCTCCGGGGTCGGGTCATTCGTGGCTATCGGTCCTTATCGCTATTTCATAGCGAACGGACTCCGCCCGGTGGGCGGACCACTACTACCCCTCACGGAAACAAGCTCTGTTTTGCCACTGAGATTTGAGATAGCTGCTTGAATATTGCTTTCAGCCTAAATCGAAAAGATCAGCGGTCCTACCTCCGGGCGATAGGTCTTGAAATCAGAAAAGTCATCATTGATCATGCACCCGATCTATCTTCTCATCTTCAAGAGGAGTAGTCGTTGGAATAAACACACCACTTATTTTTTGATGCAATTTTTGGGTGAGTAATTTTCTGTCAGATTCGATGACGGGGTTTTCATCGAAGGTAATATGACAGTCAATGCGCTTATTTTTCGCCATTTGCAAAAAATGCTCCATAAACGAATGCCTGCCTCCAAAAAAACAAATACTATCTTCGGCAGGAATGTCTCCTTTTCCCGTTGTATAGTGCAGCGCAGCGGCATGTACCGCTTGAGTAGTAGAGGCCGGATATTGTAATAGTGAACTTTTCAGGGGAAGCACTTTTTTGCCTGCAGAAGAGGTGCCCTCTGGAAACACGATGATTCCTTGATATTGATTGGTAGCTGCCTGGATGATTTGGTTGACTCTCACCACATCTGATCTTCTCTGTCGATTCACGAAAACTACCCCCATTTTATGAACCATGTATCCCAAGACAGGCCAGGATCGGATTTCCTTTTTTGCGATGAAAGTGCAGTCTAAGGTCATGTATAGTGGAATGATATCCAAATAGCTGAGATGATTGCACACCAGGAAAAATGGTGCAGAGGGCGGCCTTCCATGGGTGTGTACCTTGATGTTGAAAATTAAACACACTACCTTTGACAAATGCCGCATATACCTATTTCGCCAGCGCTCAAAAGGAAGGTTGAGCAGCTCTCTCAGTCCTAACACTAGCATATAAACAGTGAAAGAGATGAGAACGTATAGGGAAAATGAAATGACTTTGAGATAGGCTGTTATTGCTTTCATCTCTAGACTCCAAACATATTTTTATATTTATCCGGGACATTTTGAACATCCAGCAGGATAAAGAAATGTATCAATTTTGTTTTTCGGCAACACGAGGGTTTACTACAGATTTTACATCCTATATCGAGGTAGTTTTTAAACAGTGGTGGAATATCTACTTCCTCTTTGTACTCGTTAAAATCTGGATGCGTCGAACAATAAAAGTCTTCTTTTACATCCACGTAGTATTTTGAGTGCATATGGGCGTGCTCTTGAAAGTACCTGTAAGTATTCATGGCAATAGCAGGGTGCTCAGTGTGTAAGGCTAAGTATCCAAATAGGTATCTGCAATCAAAGTGCTTCAGATACCCGGCCAACCCTTTCCAGAGTAGGAAAAGAACGCGACCGTTTCTGTGTTCCGATAAGACGCAAACCCTTCCTACTTCAAAGGCATTTTGTAAGATCGATAAGGGAAGCTGATTGATTTCAAATCGAAGAGAAGACTTAAATCCACGACCGGCTTTTGCCTGCGCATAGGTTTGCAGTCGATAAGTCCCAATCGCTTCCCCCGTTTTTTTGTCCATCACCAATAGATGATGATACTGCTCATCGTACTCGTCCTGGTCTAAATTATCTACAAACTCAAAATTTCGTTTCAATTCATCTCCAAACACCCTATATCTCAAGGTTTGCGCCTTGAGCACATCTTCATCAGTTTGAGCTATCTTTACGTTGTAGCGATGATCTTCTACTCCCCGTAATATGTTTTCCTTTAAAAGCACATTAAATTTTATAAGTTACAATTAATAACGGCCTACTTCAACACAGGATCGCTCAAACTCTCAAAAAATTCTCAGCAATTCCCAACACAAAGGTAAAGTAAAAGTATGTTAAATTACTCATGTAGGTTTTTTTTGTTTTAGTTTGAGGGGCACTTTAGTATTGGAGGCATCAAAAAAAAGTCCAGGTTCATAAAACTACTGCCTCCATTTTTGTTTATTGTTTGTATATCAAAACACAATGCGCGTGGAAGTCCATATTGAGAGAAAAAATGATGCTGTATTATTTGAAATAACGAACGCCAATGAGGCGAAGATCCACGTTGATGGTCCTGAGAATATTGGGGGTGAAAACTTAGGCCATCGCCCTATGGAACTCATCTTATCTGCCCTGGCCACCTGCGGCGCTTTCGAAGTAGTTGAAATCCTCAAGAAGCAAAGGCAATTGTTAGAGGAAATGAGCGTCAAAGTGATCGGCCATAGAGCAGAAGGTGCTGCGGCAAGACCTTTTACACATATCGATATGCAATTTTATCTCACGGGTACAATAAAAAGAAAGAAAGCTGAGCGAGCACTGGATTTAGCAATGGATAAATATTGTTCTGTCAAGGCTTCTTTACATCCTGATATCAAGGTGACTTATCATATTACAATTAATGGCGAATCATGAATCGAGTTTACAGAAAGCAGTTGTATGACGCTTTTACAACAGCTGCAAAGTGCGTATCTATATCTACTGTGGGAGATTGGTTTGACTGTTTGCTCAGCATCCTTTTTCCCGTATCCATAGAGCTCGAATTTGAAAATGAGGAAGACTTTAATGAGTACATGGAGGCGTTAGAATCTCGGCTGATTTCGATCTTAGATTGTAGCGTCGAAGAGACGGAGCTGTATCCACCGGATATCTGCAATGCGCTTTTTGAAGAATTGCCAAATATCCAGAAGAAGTTGGATAAAGATATCGATGCCATTTATCTCGGTGATCCTGCGGCAAAGAGCAGGGCAGAGGTGATGCGTTGTTATCCCGGAGTCTATGCCATTGCGGCGTATAGGATTGCACATTTTTTTTATCAATTAGGCGTGCCGATGATTCCCAGAATGATTACTGAGAGCGCACATAGCAGGACGGGTATTGATATTCATCCGAGAGCAAAAATCGGAGATCACTTTTTTATTGATCACGGTACCGGTGTAGTGATTGGAGCAACGGCTGTCATTGGTTCTCATGTGAAGATTTACCAGGGCGTTACACTGGGTGGTCTGAGCGTTAAGAAGGAAGAAGCAGATAAAAAAAGACATCCCACCATAGAAGATTACGTAGTGATTTATGCAGGCGCTACCATATTGGGAGGCGATACC
>JAWLFI010000132.1:0-7288 GCA_041685645.1 Saprospiraceae bacterium
TCGGCCAGGTCTGTGATTTTCATATTGACGATTTATTCATGGGTGGTAGGATTTTGGTGCTTTTCAAAACCTCGATCAAGGGCTGATTATATACTATCATTTTTTCTGGAATGAACAAAGATAAAAATGTATTATTCTTTAAAAGTTTTTAGAGAAATACAAGGGGATTTACGCCATATACCTATTTTTAACCTCCCTTTGAGGCTGACAAGCCATTGTTCCTTATGATTAAGTGTTATGGGTACCTCCGGAGAAGATTTTCGATGGTGGATTAGTCTTTTGAATCTGATCGCTAAGGGGCCCTCAGGGCAACGATAATTACGTGCGTATTTTACATCTGAGCCAGTTTAAAAAAAATGGCTGTTCGCGCAAAAGGATAGTTTCTGGATGTACTCTTTTGGCATTTTCCTCTTTCGTCATAGTCAGAACCTAATCCTGACTGGGCAATAGGGGAGAGGGCTGTCCAGAGTAGGTCAAGGTTAATCGGTGCATCGCACGAGTCGCGCCAATATAGAGTAGAGATCGGTCAATCTCACGGTAGTAGGTTTGTAGATTAAGGTGGGACAAAATCACTTCGTCAAATTCCAGCCCCTTAGCCACTCGCGTGGAGGTGAGAATGAGTCCTTGCTGAAATTGGGCCGAGTCCTCAGACAAATAATACAATTGTGGGAGCCGTTCTGCTAATTTCTCATTGAGCCGGGCTGCCTGCTCAGGTTGTGCGCAAATAATAGCTAGCGATTTATTCTCTGAGGCCTCATATCGGGCGATGAGATCAACGATACCCTCTATTTCGTCCTCTTCCTTTTCGAAAGCGAGAATTGCAGGAGGAGGGCCGTGACGGTCGATCGCTTTGATTTCGACATCGGGTGCCCATTGTCGGCTGAAATTAGTAATTTCTGCCGTGGATCTGTAACTGGTAGTCAAGCGGACAATTTTGGCTGCGGGAAATACCTTTTGAATATCACATGCATTCGAACTGCTCAATGGGTTTAACGATTGGGCCGCATCTCCCAGTAGTGTTTTTGGACAGGAAAACACCCGATCGAGAACCGCGTATTGTATAGGTGTATAATCCTGCATCTCGTCGATGAGAATATGGTCCACCGATCGATAGGAGGCCGTTCCTTCCAATTTTATTTTGAGAAAAATGAGCGGAAATATATCGGCATATTCGTATCGACTCTTATCTGCTTGCTTCAGATACTTCGGTCGGCCGATCCAATCGTAGAAGTCCTTGTAAAACTGTCTCAGCGTACTCCATTGCAGCATAGATTTCACCTTTTTTCGAATGTCATTGCGCTCTGAAGCTGAGATTCTATAATTGTAATACAGCAGAATATTCTGCTCAATATCGGTCGCCACTTGCCGTAATCGAGGCAAAATGGGAATGCGGGAATAATGCTGAAATCGCTCAGCTACATACCAGTCCGGTACGATGTAGTTTTTCTTGAGTACGAATCCCTCGGCTGAAAAGTATTTATTTTCTATGTGTAATAGGTACTGCTCCATTTGGCGCACAAATTCGTATTGGGCTTTGAACTGAATGCGCTCCTCATATTGGGTATCGGAATCGTGGATGAGCCTATGGACTTGTTCTTCATAACTTTCAGCGGTGTATTTTGCTCCGAGTAACTCCTCAGCTATCTCGGACATTTGGCGTTCGGGCAGATTTTCTTCTCCCAGTTCCGGAAGCACGTTAGAAATGTAATCCGAGAAGACTTTATTGGGTGATATGATAAGTAAATCCTCAGCTGTTAAACTATCGCGGTGTCGGTACAGCAAAAAAGCGACTCTGTGCAGGGCAATAGAAGTTTTCCCGGATCCTGCAACGCCCTGAATGATAAGCTCACGGGTTTCTGTATCTCTAATAATGGCATTTTGCTCCCTTTGGATGGTGGCGACAATTTGTTTCATTTTATCATCCGCAGATCGACTCAATTCCGCCTGCAGAACGTCATCGTGAATGTGCAGGTCGCTTTCTAACATGAATTCCAGTCGTCCTCTGTTTACCCGATACTGACGCTTCCCGTGAAGGGTTCCTTTTTGCTCACCCTCCGGGGGCTCATAGGCTGCCGGACCGGGTTCGTAGTCGTAAAATATACTTGAAATGGGTGCCCGCCAGTCGAAAATCAAATTTTTCTTTGACGGCGGATAAAAAAAAGAATGTATGCCGATGTATATGGCCTGCTTATCCGATTTACCCTCCTCTGTCCAGTCGATCCGACCAAAGTAAGGATGTTTCTGTAAGCGGTAATACCGATTCTTCTTGGCAACCATAGTCTCCCCGATCAAGCTGGACTGATCGATGGATTGGCGGACGGAAATCTTCTCTACGTGATCCATACCGGCCTTATTCTCGTGCAAATATCTTTTTTGTTCTTCCAGTTCTCTCGCCCTGGTCTGAACATCGGCATCTATTTGGTGCATTGTCCCTTCAATAGCCCGGAGAACAGCCCATAAAAAGGCCTTCTCCTCTTCCTCAGTATGGGGAATTTGATGCAATACTTCCATAGATCTGATTTGTCTGCGAAAATATAAATTTATCCAGCCATGGGTAAGGAGAAATTACCAGAATCGACTCCTGGAGGGTATCGAAATCAGGAATGGCCCATGATTTATCATCAAAACCATTTTTGCCAAAACCACTTTTTCTCTTCCCCATCAACATCATGGGAAGATTGATCGCCGATCATATCTGACATGGGCTCCAGCGATTTGTAATGTAGGCAAACTACCTTGAACATCGCAGTGAACGGTAGGAACAATATCATGCCGGCCACTCCCCATATGGCAGCCCCTAGAAACAGCGATAAAATAGCTGCAAATGCATTGACATTCACACTCTTTCCAACGATTTTCGGGTTGAGGAAATTACCCTCTAGAATTTGAACGGCCCAAAATAGGATGGCTACGCTGATGGGCATCCAGAGTGCATCGTAGGCCATTAAAGTATAGATTATGGGAATTAAGGCACCTATAGCGGTTCCAATGTAGGGAATAATTGACAATAGTGCGGCTAAAAACCCGAACAAAAATGGCGTCTCTAACCCGATAATCCAGAGTCCTGTGCTGTTCATCAATCCCAAAACGGTAATGAGGGTTAACATGCCTACCAGGTACTTTTGTCCCACTTGCTGGATTTCTTTTAGCATATTCAAAAAGTCTTCCTCTTTTCCTTTCGGAGCAAATTTTACAAAGGCCTTTACGAGTTGAGGCCGGTACAGTAGAAAAAGAAATGTAAATAAAAATATGCTAAACAAATTAGTTAAAAAACTCGTCGATTCAGAGAAGGTTCTCCCTAATAATTCGCTCCAGTACCCTTTCAACCACTCTTTTGAATTTTCAATCACATCATCTTCATCGATTTCCTCTACAGCCGGCAAATTTTCATTGATGAAAAGTATGATTTTTGAGTAGAGGTTTAATAGGCGTTCACTAAATACCGACCATTGATCTGTGAGTGAAAGTACTTCAGCAGACAAGAAAGTAATGACTATTCCTACGAGCAAAATTAAGGATATTATTGCGGTGGCTGCCGCTAGTATACTATTCCACCTCTTTTTGAGCAGCCAGCGGTTCAGGGGATATAACATAAATGCAAGCAATAGAGCAGAGCAGAGAGGCACTAAGAGGGTCTGGCCAAATACGAGGAGTGCAATCGTGCCCAAGATCACGAAGATGCTGTAATATAACTTCTGAAGTGAAAATTCCATTCCTTTTATTTTATAGCCTTAATATATATAATTCCTCATTAAATGAGATCATTTTTTATTTTTTTATAAGGGCGATCCCCTCGATCGCCTTTCAGGCGTCTCGGGGCGTTATGCTCCGGGGCTTGCTATTCGCGCGGCCCCGACCGTTGTCCGCCGGGGTCGGCCCCCGGTCGGGTCTGGCCTCGTCTGGCACCGAGGCCACCCACTTCGCAGCACTATCGCAGTCCATTCCAAAAGGCTTGAAACTTTTAAGTTCTTGATGGTGACTTGTAGCGTGTTGTGCTTCACCCTCATGAATGGTCCAATTGCGCATTTGATAATAAGCTTGCTCAGCTCGATAAAGATGCCTACCTTTGCGGCTTCTTAAAATTATGCTTATCAAATATTCAAATAATATATAACGTAATGATTTGATAATGAACATAATAAGTGTTAGAGGGCAGAAGGAAGGGTATCCTTTTGGTTCAGCTAACTTACAGACGAATACAGTATGAAAAAATATCTCAATCTCTTTGATTTCAAGCAAAAGGTCAATTACAAAACGGAAGTCCTTTCCGGCCTTACGGTAGCTATTGCCCTTGTTCCGGAAGCTGTTGCCTTTGCTCTGATTGCGGGATTATCGCCTTTAACGGGTTTGTATAGTGCCTTTGTCCTCGGATTGGTCACGGCAATTTTTGGCGGTCGCCCCGGAATGATATCCGGAGCTACGGGAGCTATTGCTGTTGTAATCATTTCTTTGGCTCATTCTCACGGTGTAGAATATATTTTTGCAACCGTTATTTTGGCAGGACTGCTTCAAGCCTCAGCGGGAATATTAAAACTGGGAAAACTCATGCGCTTGATTCCTCATCCTGTGATATTTGGCTTTGTAAATGGTCTGGCCATTATTATTTTCTTGTCTCAATTGGATCAATTCAAATCTCCGGACGGGAGTTGGTTGACGGGGCCTGCACTTTATACGCTTTTGGGGCTTGTTTTATTGACGATGCTGGTGATTTGGGGACTCCCAAAATTGACAAAGGCCGTACCGGCTACTTTGACGGCTATTCTAGTGGTTTTCGGCATTGTCTATTTGATGGGACTGGATACCAAAACTGTGGGTGATATTGCATCTATCAAAGGGGGTTTTCCACCTTTTCACATTCCCGCTGTTCCCATTACACTTGAGACGCTCATGATTATTTTCCCCTATGCTGCTATAGTCGCCGGGGTCGGTCTGATTGAGAGTCTTCTCACCCTCAATATAATCGATGAAATAACTGAGACCAGAGGACATGGAAATCGCGAAGCCGTGGCTCAGGGAATGGCAAATATTACTTCCGGCTTCTTTTCTGGAATGGGCGGATGCGCTATGTTAGGTCAGAGTTTGATAAATGTCTCTTCGGGAGCTCGTGCGCGCTTGTCCGGTATTGTAGCTGCTGTCATGCTGCTCATTTTTATCATGTTTGGATCTGGGGTGATCGAATTATTGCCCATGGCTGCACTGACCGGATTGATGATTATGGTGGCTATTGGAACCTTTGAGTGGGCTAGCTTTCGAACCATTGGACGATTTCCTCCCTCAGATATCTTTGTCATGGTCATGGTCACTTTGGTTACGGTATTTTTGCACAATCTTGCTCTGGCAGTGATTATCGGTGTAATTATTGCCGCTTTAGTTTTCGCCTGGGATAATGCCAAGCGCATTCGAGCTCGAAAACGAGTCGATGAAAATGGTGTGAAGTATTATGAGATATATGGACCCCTCTTTTTTGGCTCTGTTAGTGTATTCAATGAGAAATTCGATGTGCTCAATGATCCCGATGAGGTGGTTATAGACTTTAAGGAAAGTCGGGTTGTCGACATGTCGGCTATTGAAGCCTTGAATAGACTCACCGAACGCTACCTCAAGGTGGGAAAGAAGATTCATTTAAAGCATCTGAGTCCCGATTGCCAAAAATTACTTAAGAATGCCGAAAAGGTAATCGACGTGAATATTCTCGAAGATCCCAAATACAAGTTGGCTGTCGATCAGGTGTAGGATTAGTTGCGGACTAGGGAGCTTTTCGAATACCCCAATGAGGCACGAATTATCATTATTGAAGTCGGTGTATTGAGCCAACCTGTCTCGAATTGGAATAGGTATTATTTTCTTAGGTTTTGCTTAACCTACCAGAAAGCTATAGCTCCCAAAAGATGTTTCTCCATTCCGCTGAATGCATAGGGTGGAAGTTTCCAACATGGTTCATACCCATTCGCCTATTGCTCCTGTCATTATTCTCGAGACTATAAATCGCGTTTGAGCAAGATGAATACGATTCCAATAACATATAGCAGGAGGTAAATACCCGATGCAATGAGAGCCTCCGTTGGAGTTAAAAAGAGATTGAAGTCGAGTTGCATGCTATTACTTGCTACTTCCTGACTTCCACTGGGAAAGGGGGTCAGGTCCTCCACCACATTCATGGGATAATAAACCATTGATCTGCTTTTGGGGAATAGGTTGAGATGCACTACATATCGTAGAATCACCTCAATGAAAAACACGTACAGAAAGTAGAGCATTGTAGCCACGCCGATGGATCGAATGAGTAAGCCAATTAAAAATCCAAAGACAAAATAGGATAGGCTCATTACAAAGAACCGAAGAATGATCATTTCCTGACCGAGTAATGGAGAGCCTTCAAATGGATTGGTTCCGAAATTAGCCATTGCGAATACACAGAGGATATAATAGAATGTAGTTATCAGGGTTAAGGCAAGTATAAAAAGCAATTTGGCACTGATGACCTGTTTTCGACTCAAACCGTTAATGACACCTTGCCTAAGTGTTTTGTTTGAGCTGTCAACTGATATAATATATACTCCCAAAAAGCCGAAAAGAAAATAAGCCAACCAATTGCCTATGTATCCCATGAAGTCCCAAATGATCGGAAAGTCAAAAAAGGACTGAGGATTGGGCAATGGGGGAGGCAGGGTCTCAAATGATAGTAATACACCGGCGATAGAAGGTAATAGCGCAAAATACAGAATCAACGATATTCTAAATGTAGTATTTTTCCTATATTTAAGCCACTCTAATTCAATGAGGTGAAGTATATTCATGGGTTGAATTTTATTGTGTAATCGATAAAAATTCCTCTTCGAGCGTCCGTTTGCGTAGCTTGAGATGCTGAAGTACTATTCCCTGTTGATAAGTAGCTGAATTGATATCCTCAGGTCGCAAATCAGAGCTGATCGATAGTAAGAGTATGTTTCCGTCTTTTTGAATGAATTGGATATCTTCCCTGCTATCGAGCCAATGGAACAGTGCTTTTTCCTTATCCGCTGGAACCGCTAATTCTAATATTGGGTTGTCATCTAATATGGTACCTACAGGACCTGAAGCTAATAGCTTACCGTTCTTTAAAATAGCTACATGAGAGCATATTTTTTCCACTTCATCTAGAATATGACTGGCCATAAGAATGGTTTTCCCTTCGTCGGCAATTTTCAAAATGATTTCCCGGATTTCAGCAATTCCCTGAGGGTCGAGGCCGTTTGTGGGCTCATCGAAAATAAGTACTTCTGGCTCGCCAATTAAAGATGCCGCAATG
>JAWLFI010000133.1:0-7284 GCA_041685645.1 Saprospiraceae bacterium
GTGAACGTTCGATTGCTTTTCATAGGAAATCAATTATTGAGGTTACATAAATCTTCAGGGCAGATAATACACCTGGACCCTATTTAGCCGCAAAAGTAGAAAAAGCCTTTGATACTCGGGCACTTGAGAGAGGGAAATTCGCTTTTATCTACTGCTATTAACATAACAATTAAGTGGTAAAGGCACTTGACTCAAAACGTATAGACACAACTCATTTGAAGGGGAGCTACCTGATCGCCGGGTGGGAATCGAAGACTCAGGTCATCTGAAACATCAAATCCCGCCAGATGACCGGAAATAAAGGCCTCTAAAATATTAAATACGTAAATCGCTCCCAGGGCAATATAATTCAACTCTAAATTCGAGCGAAATTGGTCCCTATAGGATTTTAGTGCATTCTCACTGAGAAAGGAAAGCTCGTGCTCCACTCCCATCACAGATAATTCATAAGCATCCCGAAAGCGCCGATACTGACTAATGTTATTATCTAAATTATACAAGGTAATACCAATCCCGCCCCATACTAAACCCAATTTCCACGATTGGCGATTGTACACCTGTCCGGCACCGGGCAATAAGGCAGAATACAAGGCAGAGCGGGAGGCATCCGGGGCTTTCCATCCCGCGTAGTATTTTTGTGCGGCTCGGGCTTTTTGTTCCATCCAGTGATTGGCGCCCCTTACAAAAGTGCCGCCCTGGCGATCCAGAGTATCTCGTCCTTGTTTATCCAGTGAATCAGTTGTTTCAGGCTCATTCAAACTAGAGGGTATGGTATCTTTCAATAAGTCAACGCCAGATGAAGAAAGCGAAATTGAGGGTGATTCTATCGTGGAAGAATGGCAAGCATACAAATCAAAGCCATACCATTGAATCAGGCTCGAGACCACTAATAAAATAACAAATCCTTTCCAGCTGAATTTAGGCATCTAAAATTTCCAATATATCATTGAAACGATCGTCATCTTCGAATGGTATAACAATTTTACCCTTCCCCTTGCTATTCCGCTGTATCTGAATGCGGGTATTGAGCCGATCAGTGAGTCTTTCCTGAATTTTTTTCACTTCCGGAGTAATGCCGGAAGAATTCGCCGGTTTTTTCTCCGATTTGCTCTGACTCAAAACCTGAATCATCTTTTCCGTAGCCCGAACACTTAAGCCGTCGCGGACAATAGAGCGAAAAACGTGCAATTGACGACCGAAATCCTCCACCCCTGCGAGTGCCCGTGCATGTCCCATAGAAATTACCCTTTCCTTGATCGCCTGCTGAATCTCCGGTGACAGTTTAAGCAGTCGAATATAGTTCGTAACCGTACTTCTGTTTTTCCCCACACGCTCCGATAACTCTGCATGAGTCAAATCGCACTCATCCATCAGTCGCTGATAGGAAATAGCTACTTCGATGGCATTGAGGTCCTGCCGTTGAATATTCTCCACCAGTGCCATTTCCAACATTTCCTGATCATTTGCCAGGCGTATGTAGGCAGGCACTTCCGTCAATCCCGCCAGCTCCGATGCGCGATATCGCCGTTCACCGGAAATAATTTGATACTTTTCGGGCCCGAGTCGGCGCAACGTTAAAGGCTGAATAATTCCATGGACCCGAATCGACTGAGCGAGCGCATTCAACTCCTCTTCATCGAATTGTTTCCGAGGCTGAAACGGATTGATCTCGATATCTTCGAGAGGTACCATAGCCACTGTGTTGGATAACTCCCTGACTGCTTCTGCCTGTTCTTTTGGAGAAGAAGTATTCTCCACATTCGCTAATAAGGCGCGGATGCCTTTCCCCAGTTCCTTTTTCTTCATTTTTGCCATAAGCTTAGGTGCTTTCTATGATTTGTTTGCCGATGGACGAGTCACTAGGGGTACATTATTGTACTCCAAAAACTCTTTGGCCAGATTCAAAAAGTTATTTGTTCCTTTACAACTAGCATCGTACAGTATGACTGGTCGATGAGCGGAAGGCGCCTCCCCGATTTTGCTATTTCTATGAATAACAGTATCATATACGCGATCCGTGGCGTGCTCTCGTACTTCGTTGACGACAATATTCGCAAGTCTCAATCTCGAATCGTACATGGAGAGGACAATTCCTTCGACCTTCAAATCCGGGTTAATCGCCTGCTGAACTATCTCAATTGTGTTTTTAAGCTTTTGAAGACCCTCCAGGGCAAAAATTTCACATTGAATCGGTATCAAAACGGAATCGGCTGCCGTCAAGGCATTGATGGTAATCAGTCCGAGCGAAGGAAGACAGTCAATCAATATAAAATCATACTGATCCTTAATGGGCTGCAAAATCTTCTGCAGGACAAATTCCCTGCGCAAGGTAGAAACCAGCTCCAGTTCCGCCCCCACTAGATCTATATGTGAGGGAAGAATCGAAAGATAAGGTGTCTCGGTGTCAATGATGGCATCTTCTGCCGGCACGTCATTGAGCATACAATCGTAAATGCTATACTCAAAATCCTCGGGTAAAACGCCCACTCCTGAAGTTGCATTGGCCTGAGGGTCTGCATCCACAATCAATACATTGTGTTCTAACACCGCCAAAGAAGCCGCCAGATTTATAGCAGTGGTCGTTTTTCCCACTCCACCTTTTTGATTCGCTATAGCAACAATTTTTCCCATTCTTAAATATCTATCTGTTCTCCCACGGCCAGCAAATACAGTGTTTTCTTTTTACTGGCAAATTTTTTCTTCGCCTCTTCGTGATCTATTTCAATGTAAGGGAATGTATCGTAATGCACGCCTATAATTTGATTGCACTGCACAAAATCTGATGCCATGACGGCCTCATCCAGCCCCATGGTAAAATTATCTCCTATGGGCAAAATGGCGACATCTAATTCAAATCCCATTTCCGGAATGAGCCTCATGTCATAGGTCAAGGCCGTATCACCGGCAAAATAAAAGGTTTGTTCTTTCCCTTCCACCACAAAACCACCGGGATTCCCTCCATAAGTTCCATCGGGCAATACGGAAGAATGGATGGCTGTGACGTATTTCACTCGACCAAAAGGAAATTCAGCGGCGCCGCCGTGATTGAGCGGATGCCCCTTGACTCCTTTTTCTTCGAAATAGCTCACTAATTCGAAATTGGAAATCAAGGTCGCTCCAGTATTATTTGCAATGCGCTCTAGGTCCACCACGTGATCCTGATGACCATGAGTCAATAAAATATAATCGGCCTGGATGGCATCTATGTCTATTTTCTCCGCTTTCTCATTGGGACTAATAAAGGGATCAAACAACAATCGATACCCCTCAAACTCAATGCTAAAACAGGAATGGCCATAATATGTAAACTTCATATGGGATTTTTTTACAACTATTTTGAGATTACAAAGTTACATCAATGTCTTATGAATTCCACATTTTATTGGACTCGATAGACAAAATGAGCGCTGATAACACAAGATGATGACACAAAATAACTCCATTACTATTATTTCCGGTACCAATCGGTCCGGAAGCAACACTCGAATTTTCACTGAAGCCCTTCACAGACTAGTAGATCAGTGGAGTGAAGCAGACGTCAATATTTTAGACCTGAGGGAGTTGCAGGGCATGGATATAAGAAATGGCATGTTCGATGCGAACCAACAACACCCCATCGTTAAAGAATTGCAGGATCAGTTTATTATTCCGGCCAGTAAATTTATTTTTGTGGTACCCGAATACAATGGCAGTTTTCCCGGTATCGTTAAGTACTTTATCGATGCCTGTTCAGTGCGCCATTTTCCAGAAAATTTTATGAACAAATCGGCATTTTTGATTGGCGTTTCTACGGGTAGAGCCGGGAACATCAGAGGCCTGGATCACTTGACGGGCATTCTCAATTATCTGCAAACTCACGTTCACCCCATGCGCATTCCGGTGTCGAAAGTCGATAGTATTATGAACATTGAAACGCCTGAAATTACAGACCCCGAATTACTGGGGGTTTTAGAACAACATTTGTTACCTTTCATGCAAGAAGAAAACAAGGTCGTTCAGGCGCAAAAGTGAATCGAATGAATCAAGACAGAACCGTTCTGCTAGAGGATTGGGGACGCATATCCTACGCCAAAGCCTGGGAAAAGCAATCGGAGCTACAAAAACGGCTGATAGAATATAAAAGAGGCGTCCGGGAACGTCCGGACAATAGTCCGCGGCATCATTTTGTCTTTTGCGAGCATCCTCATGTGTTTACGCTGGGAAAAAGTGGTTCTTTGGATCACTTGTTGCTCAGCGAAAAGGAATTACAGCGCGAAAAGGTCGAATTCTTCAAAATCAACAGAGGCGGAGATATTACTTATCACGGCCCGGGACAAATCGTGGGATACCCCATATTGGATTTAGAGTTCTTCTTTACCGATGTTCACCGGCTGGTGCGAACCATAGAACAAGCCATCATTAATGTTTTGGCAGAATACGATATCATAGCCGGTAGGCAAGATGGATATACCGGGGTCTGGTTGCCGGCCACAGATACCCTGCCCCACAGAAAAATTTGTGCCATTGGCATTCACTTGAGCCGATGGGTGAGTTTACACGGCTTTGCTTTCAACATACGTCCTGATTTGAAGTATTTCCGACATATCGTGCCCTGTGGAATACAGGACAAAGACAAGGCCGTCACTTCGCTTTCCCTGGAGTTGGAACGCGATATTGACCCCGAAGAAGTCAAGCCCAAAATTTCGCGCCAATTCGCCGAGTTATTTGAATGGGAGTGGCACACTTCCACTATCTTTGAAAAAAAATGAAATGAGTCGAAAAATAAAAGAAGTACAGGACAGCTTAGTCGTCATGACTCAATTGGTCATGCCCAATGATACCAATCCTCTCAATAACCTCATGGGTGGTAATCTCATGCGATGGATGGATGTCGCTGCGGCTATCTGTAGCGGAAAGCACTGCGAGGAGTATGTCGTTACCGCATCGGTGGATCACGTGTCCTTTGAAAGAGCGATTGCCCTGGGAGAGGTAGTAAAACTAAAGGCCTATGTAACAAGAGCTTTTAGCACATCAGTTGAAGTGTTTGTTGAAGTGTTTTCATCCAGTATGCGCGGCGGTCCCAGCGTTAAATGCAACCACGCCTATTTCACTTTTGTGGCCATCGATCAGGAGAACCATAAGCCCGTACCCATTCCCGATCTCAACCCCGTGTCTTCAGAAGAAAAGAAGCGGTACGAGGGAGCTCAAAGGCGACGGGAAGTTCGATTGATTTTGGCGGGTAGAATTGAGGCGAAAGACGCAACAGAGGTCAAGGCCTACTTTGCCAAACAATAGCAGTTTTTCATCCCCACTCAGTTTATTTGAAATCAAAGCCACTCTTTATTCTCCTGTTTTAATGTTTTGGGCGTGCCCCCTCGACCGCACTGCCGGCGGCTCGGGGTCGGTCCCTTCCGGGGTTCGCTATTCGCTCCGTACGATTCGAGGCGCTGCCTCTCATCGCACCCCCGGCCCTTCAGGCACCTCACGCAGTTCATGTCATCTTGAGACGACCATCTGCGGCTCTCATCCTATGGTAGGATTTGCTCCAAATTTTAGCTCCGTAAAAAAGCGAGCTGCGCAGTGCCTATGCATTCGTATTAGACTGTAATATAGGTCACGCCTTCCCCACCCGATTCCCGGCTGGGATGCTCTATCTTCGTAAATGATTTCATTTCCATAGCCTTTTCCTTTACGAGTTTTCGCAATACGCCACTCCCCTTCCCATGGACTATTTCTACCCGATGCACGCCTTGCAGCAAGACCTGATCAAAGTACTTTTCCAATAATGCAGCGGCTTCGGATCGGGGCATTCCGCGAATATCCAACTTTGGCTTAATTCCTTGTTCTGACCCTCTGGATTTCAACTGAACCGATTTCTCCTTGCGACGATCCATGGGTTCTCGAATAGATGTGAGATCTTTGAGTTTCACTTCAAGCTGAAAAGCGCCGGTCTGCACTATCGCTTTCCCCCGATCGATGCGTTCGATCTTCCCATGCGTTCCCGAATCTCTCAACTTTACGAAGTCTCCGACCTCGAGCCGCGAGTCTGCATCCTTTTGCCGCTCTTTCCACTGCTCTTCCTCCATGTCCTGCAAGCCCTCGACATCCCGATCCAACTTCTGCCGATGTTTTCGCGCTTCCTTTCTAGCCAGTTCTAACTTTTTCTCCTTCTTGAGTTCGTCAATCAACTCAGTGAAGCGCCGATCCACTTCTACTCCTTTGGCAATATCGTACTCCTTTTGCACCATTTTGAGCCGCTTTCGCTGCCCTTCCAAATCTTGCTGCATCTTTTCATAAGTCAATCGCAGTTGATCCGTCTGCGCCTCTTTAATACTTAACTGCCGCTGTTGATCCTCTAAACTCCTACGCTCACTTTGGATTTCAGCTAGAATTTGATCGACATCTACCAAAGTACTTCCGGCATTCTTTTTGGCCTGCTGAATGACTGCCTTTGGCAGTTTACTTTTTTCAGCTAATTCGAACGCGAAGGAACTGCCCGGCTTTCCGATTTGCAATTCATAGGTCGGAGAGAGATTTTTCTGATCAAAAGTCATTGCACCATTTACCACGCCTGTTTGTTTATGGGCATAGGATTTTAAATTACTGTAGTGAGTTGTAATGACTCCGAAGACGCCTTTCTTGTAAAGATAGTGCAGTAAGGATTCCGCTATGGCTCCTCCCATTCTGGGATCAGTTCCACTCCCCAATTCATCAATGAGGACCATAGTTTTTCCATCTGCCACATCGATAAACTGCTTCATATTCCGCAAGTGAGAGCTATAGGTGCTCAAGTCATCTTCCAGGGATTGCTGATCACCAATATCGACTAAAATCCGGTGAAAAACACCAAAAACAGAATCTGCTCCGGTGGGGACGGGCATAGCCGACTGTACCATGAGTTGTAAAAGTCCTACGGCCTTCATCAGCACCGTTTTTCCCCCGGCATTGGGACCGCTGACCACGATAATACGCTGGTCCTCCTCAAATTGCAAGTCAAAGGGAACGACCTCTTCCCCACCACGAGTATTGTGCCAAAGTAATAAGGGATGCTGACTCTGGTGAAGGTGAAGGATCGGCTGATCTGAAATCTCGGGACAACGACCGCCGATCATTTTACCCAATCTACTCTTGGCATACACCACGTCCCATTTGACGATCTCACGCTGCAATTGGAGAAGATCTTCTCGCACCGCCCTAATTTCGCCGCAAAGTGCTTTCAAGAGTAGAAAAATCTCACGCTTAATTGACTGTCTCAAATCAAAAATGTCATTATTGATATTGAGAATAGACTGGGGTTCTATATAG
>JAWLFI010000010.1:0-28644 GCA_041685645.1 Saprospiraceae bacterium
AAGAAATGATTGATTATATTAGGGGTTGCACAAAATATAAGATTCAATGAATTCCCAACTGCTTACTATTTGTATCCTTCTTGTTTCGATGGGCTTATTCTTCAGTTGCCAAAACATGCCGGAGAGAGCCGAAGCTGTGACAAATTTTCAAAAAGAAAAATACCTGGGTAAATGGTATGAAATTGCTCGCCTCGATCATCGATTTGAACGCAATCTCACTGACGTAACGGCAGAGTACTCGCTGAAAGATGATGGTGTGATCAAAGTCATCAATCGCGGCTATGATACTGAAGAGGATACCTGGAAAAAAGCCAAAGGCAAAGCTAAGTTTAGAGAAAAAGAAACTATAGGTGAACTCAAAGTCTCATTTTTTGGTCCTTTTTACTCCGGCTACAATGTCATCGCCATAGATGATAATTACAAATATGCTCTGGTGGCGGGAAAAGACCTGAGCTATCTCTGGCTTTTATCGCGGTCCAGAACGATGCCTGAGGACATACAATCAAATTTTTTAGCACAAGCTGAAGACATCGGCTACGATACCTCAGAACTGATTTGGGTCTCACACAGTCGAATACCAGCTTCGGATTGACCGCCATCGGTACTTATGAAAGTGACAACTATTTTACTAAAATCTTCCTTTTTGCTTTGTTCGGAATTTCTCTTTATGCTGTAAGAGGACAAAATGGCCAGTATGGATATGATCAGATGCAATAGTTTGAAATTGAAGTGGATCGTACTGCTTTTTTATGCACTGCTTTCTTCACTTGCAGCGACTTCAGATACCTCTTTAAAAATGAGTGCCCCTTTTTGTAGTGACATTCTTATGCTTCATTTCCCGCTTTCATGTAATCCAGCACTTATAGATACTCTCCCCGATACTTTAAAGCGGCCGGCAGATGTTCAGCAGATACCGGAAATCGTAGTCCGCGACTTCGACCATTCTCAATCGCTTTTGCAGCGGGATGGACCCACGAGTCATATTCCCGAATCCATGGCCCGGCGAATGCCCGATCGGTCGATTTCCTACCGATTGAATACGCGAGCGGGTATTCAAATGGAAGAGCGCGCACCGGCGAGTTACCGACTATCTATTCGAGGAAGTTCGCTTCGCTCCCCCTTTGGAGTGAGAAATGTAAAAGTGTATTGGAATAACATTCCCTTTACCCGGGCCAATGGCGTCACCCCAATACAAATGCTGGACCCTGAGATGATGGGGCGGACAGATGTACTCAAAGGTCCCATGGGGAGCCGCTTTGGAGCGAGCAATGGAGGAGTGGTGTTTTTTCATTTGCCGGAGGCCTCGAGACCACAGGTTTCCCTGGGCACTACCCAAGGCAGTTTTGGCCTTCAACGCTATCAAGTGAGTTATAGAGATACTTTTTCCGGTGGGCAAGTTCGCTTGATGCATACCAGGCACCAATGGAATGGTTATCGAGATCATTCAGCAATGGATCGGAAGAATACCCTGGCTCAAATACAACTGCAGCCCTCAAAAACACTCGATGTCAATGTGACGATTTTGCATAGCGAGTTGTATTACGAACTGCCGGGCGGATTGACGCGAGAACAAATGGAAGAAAATCCCCGGGCTGCCAGGGAAGGTGCTGCCCGTCAGAATAGTTCGATTGACCGATCTTCTCTTTACACCATGGCTCACTTACAATACAAAGCCTCAAAATCCTGGCAGTCAACGGCATCCGTATATCTGCGAACCCATGAATTTGACCATCCCTTCATTTTAGATTACAAGCTGGAATCGGGCTATGGAATGGGCGGACGCTGGGGATTCAAAGGCCATTGGGATGTGATGGGCCAGAAGTTCCATTGGAATCTGGGCATTGAAGCGCAGTCCGGAATCACCCAGGCCGGTAATTTTGAGAACGATTTCGGAATCAGAGACTCTCTTCGATTTTTAGATCAACTTCGCGTAAACACTGGGTTCGTCTATCAGGAGGTCCGCTGGCGCCCCAATGCTCAGTGGCAAGTTACCCTGGGCGCAAGTCAAAACTACACGGCCTTTGATATTGACAGATCCCTGGCATCCGGAGCTCTGCCTTCGGCATCGGGCAAAAGTGCCTATCCTATTTATGTTCTCCCAAGATTGTCCGTAAGGTATCAGCCGCAGTCGCAGCTCACACTCTATGCCAACTGGAGCAGGGGGGCTTCGGTACCCTCGCTGTCCGAAGTGAGAACCAATGAGGGAAGCATCAACCGAAGCCTGCGACCGGAGGTAGGCCAAAATCACGAAGTCGGTGGCCGCTATAATTCCAATCGATTGGACCTTCAGGCTTCGGTATATTATTTTCAACTCTCAGAGACAATAACCAACTTCACCGATGCCGAGGGCGTCGTCCTTTTTCGAAATGCAGGTGCCACTCAGCAATGGGGCGCAGAATTGGAGGGGAAATGGCACATCCTGCCCTGGACCAATGAGTGGTTTACGGATTTTCACATACAGCAGGCATGGACCTATCAGTCGTTTCGATTTGACAATTATACCCGCGATGGGCAAGACTTGAGTGGATTTGCCCTGCCCGGGGTAGCTCCTCTTTCCATTTTTTCACAACTCTATGCTGAAAGCGCCACTGGTTTTTACGCCTCTCTTTCCCATAAGTGGACCGATCGACTGCCCCTGAATGATGCCAATACGGCATTTCAGGATCCCATTCACTTTATGACTGCGCGCCTTGGATATGAGTATGCATTGACTTCAAAGCTCGGCATAAGACTGTTTGGAGGTGTGGATAACATTTTGGATCGCCAATTTAGTTTTGGCAATGACGTCAATGCTTTTGGCCAGCGCTTTTTTCAGCCCGCACCGGGGAGAAATTATTACGGAGGTCTAAAGTTGAATTATGATTTGTAGGTTTTACAGGACCGGTATCCACTCCAATCAAGCGATTTTACGTCTCGGTCCTGGAGTTGATCTATTCCACACTGGCTGCGAAAGATTGCATATGATCCATCCTAAAATGTTCTCTCTCTGAGATATGAAGAAAGGCTGACTTTGGATGGCGGATTCATAGCGCGACTTTTTTACCTTTGTCCTCCATGAAAAAAGAATTGAGCTACAAGATTGCTTTAGAAGTCATCAGCTGGCTAATCACTTTTGTGATCGTCACGGCCGTTCTCGCTCCGATTTATCTCTACGAGATCGACTATCCCTTTTGGATCGGAAATGCGCTGCTGATTATCGTATTTATTACGGCTTTTCGCTACACCTTTTTGTTGCGTTTCAGCTGGCTGCGGTCCTATTTTTGGATAAAAGTGGCCTGGATCGCCTTCAGTCTTTTGCTCACCGTATCTCTCGCCAACTACCTCAGCACACTCAATCGCTACATGGATGAAGACGGGCTGAATACCATTACTTATGCGCTTCAATATCGCGATCAATTGAGCATGATTCGGTACATAAAAAGTCAGATTCTTTTCTTTGGGGTGGGCAGCATTGTCGCATCTCTTTCCCTGGCTGTCCGTCTCACGGTTTCCGTTTGGCGCGATGTCAATCCTCGCTAATTTTTTTTATTTTTTGGGGGTGTCCCCCGCTGCTAGCGGGGGCCGGGCTATCCGGTGCTGCGCAGAGCTTGGCCCTGGCGGGCCGCTCACCGCCGCAACCCGCAGGCTGATCGGGCGGTGGCGCACCTACTATCCCTCACCCAATAATGTGTCCTTTGTTATTGGAGAGCAGATCCTGAATAGCACCTTTAGGGGTATGCGTGTCAACTTCATCCTATCTACTGAAACTGAAGGCAAAAGGTGGTTCAATCGAAAATTCTGACTGGGGCTAGCCCGGGTTTATTCTAGTTTAGTTCTGAGCCTGAATGGGTTTTAGCTTAGAATCCAGCTTATGACTTACCATTCAACGCCTTCAGGGTAGGTAGTGTTTTTGGGTTCATAGTCCTTCGGACTTGTAGTAATTATCATTCTCAACCTCGTATTCAATGTATGAGAAGAATTGGTCTGTTTCAAGAGGCCCAGGGTCGACGGCAAAAAGCATCTCCCTTTTAACCCACCTACTGATTTTTTTGAGTTATCCCGAAAAATGCAAGCATTTTTCGCCCTGCAGGCCGAATCTCATTCAAATCCTTGATTTAGAACATTTTACAATAATGGACAATAGATGTGCTTCCATATTCATATACCCAAATTTGGTGCTTTAGATTTGAATGCCGCCGAAGATTCTTCAAAGATATCCTGAAATGCTTATTTTGATGATACTTCAATGTCTTCCGCGCAAATGGACAATTGACAATGCACTTTGTTTTTGAAGAATTTCGAGCGTTTCGTCCCTCTGTATTTACTAATTGCGAAGGTAATTGTTACCTGAGCGAATGTCTTCGTAACCTACTTGCAAAAAAATCTCCAGTTCGAGGGTGAACCCTTGGTTAAATAGATGTTTTCCAATACCTTATCTTAATCATGAACAATATTTACCCTAATGTAGGTTATGTTGGTACGAATGCTCTGGGGGGATTCCATTGGGGCAAGTTTTCCTCGAGAATAATGTTGCAATGAACTTTTACATCATTTGAAGCATTTAGGAGTGAGCCTCAGAAAAGACATCTCCTATTTGAGAGCTCTTCTCTTTTTCTTGTCTGAATTATACAGCTAGTAGATGCTTTTTGGACTTTCGTCAGCCCATTCAAAAAGAAAAATTGTAGCAATGGATCTCAAATTATAAACATACCAGGGGGCCAATTCGTATAACTTTAAACGGCATTTATGGACTTTATTTTATATTTTGTTATTTTGCATTTTAACATGTAATACTGCCCTATGAAGAAATATTTCAAACACACTCCACAAGATTTATTATCGGGACTTGTTGTTTTTCTCGTTGCCTTACCGCTTTGTTTAGGCATTGCCTTAGCTTCAGGAGCCCCTCTGTTTTCAGGGATTATTTCCGGTGTTGTCGCCGGTTTGGTCGTAGGTTCAATGAGCAATTCTCATTTAAGTGTGAGTGGTCCCGCTGCTGGTCTTACCGTGATTGTGCTAGATGCTATTTCTGATTTAGGATCTTTTGAGGCGTTTTTGGTAGCCGTTGTTATCGGTGGCGTTATTCAGTTATTCATGGGCTTCTTTAGAGCGGGCATTATCGGTTTATTTTTCCCGGTTTCTGTGATTAAGGGTATGTTGGCAGCCATCGGTCTGATCTTGATCATTAAACAAATTCCACACTTCCTGGGCTTAGACCCTTCAGCCTTTAAAGATTTAAGCTTTTTACAAGTCGGAGGCAGGAAGAGTTCTGAATACTTTAATATTGCCTTTGAGAATATGAATATGGGGGCATTGATCGCCGGGGCAGGAGCTTTAGTTATTATGGTTCTATGGGATTATAAAGTGAAGCAATACTTACCCAAGATATCTTTTATTCCCGGGGCCTTAATAGGTGTTCTGTTTGGAATGGGAATTAATTATTGGTTGCGTTATGCCGGGTCTGATATCATGATCTCTGATGGCTACCTGGTAAACTTGCCAGACATTAAAAACCCCGAAATATTTAGAGAGTCTTTCGTCTTACCGGATTGGTCCATTATTCTGGATCCCATCGTATGGAAAATAGCGATCGTCATTGCTGTAATTGCTAGTTTAGAGACTTTATTGAGTGTAGAAGCCGTAGATAATTTGGATCCCCATAAGCGGAAGACTGACAAGGATCAGGAGCTCAAGGCTCAGGGAGTGGGTAATATTATTGCAGGTATGATTGGAGGAATTCCGATGACAGCGGTTATCGTCCGTTCGACAGCCAACTTAGAATCTGGTGCCAGAACGAAGATGTCCGCAATCTACCACGGTATTTTCCTGGCGGGTTGTGTAGTTTTGATTCCATTTGTACTCAACGACATTCCCCTGGCGGCATTAGCAGCCATACTTCTCATGGTGGGGTATAAATTGTCAAAACCGTCTTTATACATTCATATGTGGAAGGCGGGAAAGTCCCAGTTTATTCCTTTTATCATTACCATTGCCGCGATTCTCATTGAAGATTTGTTAGTTGGTATTCTCATTGGATTAGGCGTGGGCATTATATTTATCCTAAAGGCGAACTACGACAACTCTCACTTCTATGATGAAATCCAGGAGCCCGAGGGAGGATATAAAAAGAAGATTACCATTAAATTGAGCGAGCACGTTTCATTTCTCAATAAGTCCGGCTTGATCAGTCGTTTTGAGAAAATTCAACCCAACACGCACGTTGTCATCGATGCGAAAGACAGCTTATTTATTGACTATGATGTCAAGGAAATCATTAATGATTTCATCATCAATGGCAAGGAGAAAGACATCCACGTTGAGATTGTGAATTACGATGAGGAACGCGTACAATCCTAGGAGACCCGGCAGTGGAGACTTGGTGATTGGATTGTGATACTAAGCGCTAAAGTTTCTGTTTTTCTCGCATTTTGGCTGAGCGATGGGAGGCCCCGGGGTGCCGGTAGGTCGCATAGAAAATTTTGTTTTACATTGAGCATGTAGGTGACTTGAAGGTCCGGCGCCCCGAGGGCTTGGGCCCGAAGGCGCTCGAAGCAATGTTCATCGAGGTCCCGTCTGACATTGTAGTATTTCTTCATGCTGAGAGCGCCTTCCGGGGTCCCCGGCAGCCGGGCGGGATTGGCGCGATGGAGCTGCCGCGGACCGAGTGAATAACGAGCCCCGGACGTAGCGACCCCGCTCGAGCGACAGGAGAGCGGGGGCAGCCCCAAAAAAATATAATAATAGATGAAGGAAGGCGTCATAAGTGTAGGGCCATTATTGTAATTTTGGATGGGATTCTGCTACCTTTGGCGGTAAATAATTAGGAATTATGTCTGATTTTTTGAATGATTTGAATCCAGTACAGAAGCAAGCAGTCACCACCACTGAAGGCCCAGTGATGGTGATAGCGGGACCGGGATCGGGGAAAACGAGGGTGCTCACTTACCGCATTGCTTATTTGATTCATCAAGGGGTTGCTCCCCAGCGGATTTTGTCACTGACGTTTACAAATAAGGCAGCGAAGGAAATGAAAGCCCGTATTGAGAGTGTCGTGGGACAGGGCGCAAGGAAATTATGGGCTGGAACCTTTCACTCCATTTTTGCCCGGATTTTGCGTATTGAAGCAGATAAAATCGGATATCCCAGGTCTTTTACTATTTACGATACAGACGACTCTAAAAATGTGATTAAGGGAATCGTGAATGATATGTCTCTCGATTCTAAAACCTATAAAGCCAATGCGATTCGCAATCGAATCAGCTCGGCCAAATCGAATTTGATTACGCCAAAACGCTATAAAAACAACGATGATTTGATGATGCAGGATCAGTCGAATCGGCAGCCCCATCTGCACGAAATTTATAAGCGATATGTTCAGCGATGTTATAAAGCGGGGGCGATGGATTTTGATGATTTACTCCTGCAGATGTATCGCCTACTGTATCAAAATCCGGAAGGGGTGCGCGACAAATACAGGGAAATTTTTCAGTATGTAATGGTAGATGAGTTTCAGGATACGAACTTTTTGCAATATTCGATTTTGAAGCAACTAAAAAAATACGAAGGCAGCAATGAGAATTTGGGGATTGTGGGAGATGATGCTCAGAGTATTTATGCCTTTCGTGGAGCGACAATTCGCAATATTTTGGATTTCGAAAAGGACTTTCCGGATGCGCAGGTGTTCAAACTCGAGCAAAATTACAGATCAACAGGCCCTATCGTGGAGGCCGCCAATCAGGTGATTGGGTTCAACAGTAAGCAGATAGAAAAGAAAATCTGGACGGAAAAGAAAGACGGGGAGAAGATCCGGGTAATTAAAGCGCTGACAGACACGGAGGAGGGGCGATTGGTGGCCGATGGTATTTTGGAGCACAAGACGCGACATCATTTGTCGAATAGTGAGATTGCCGTGCTGTACAGAACGAATGCACAATCCCGAGTATTTGAGGAGCACCTTCGACGACACAATATTCCGTACAGAATATTTGGCGGGCTCTCTTTTTATCAGCGCAAGGAGGTGAAGGATTTGGTGGCATATATGCGGTTAGCGGTAAACCCTATCGATGACGAAGCATTTAAGCGCGTGGTTAATTTCCCCAAGCGAGGTATAGGAAAGACCACCTTGAGTAAGGTGATGCATGTAGCGGCGGAAAAAGAAATTCCAATAATAAAGGCGGTACAGCACACCTCTTTACCCACGGGTACCGCTGCGAAGTTACGTCGATTTGTGGCTATGGTGCAGGGCCTGCACGAGCGTGCGCAAACGGAAAATGCCTATGATATGGTATTGCACATTTATAAAAAGAGCGGGCTGCACGAGGAGTTGAAGAATGATAATTCCATAGAAGGGCAGAGCCGGATAGAGAATGTGTCAGCACTTTTGGATGGTGTGCAGGAATTTATAGAAAACGACGAAGTCGTCGAGGGGCAGGATATCGATGACAAGTCTCTGGACTCATACTTGCAGAATATTGCATTGCTAACGGATATAGACAAGGTGGATGAAGGGGAGGATCACGTGACCTTGATGAGTGTGCATGCAGCGAAGGGTTTGGAGTTTCCCTCGGTATTTATTGTTGGTTTGGAGGAGAATTTATTCCCCTCATTTATGTCGTCTGACAGTCCGGAGGATGTAGCGGAGGAGCGCCGGTTGTTTTACGTGGCAATCACGCGTGCAGAGCAGTTTTTAACACTGAGTTATGCCGGCAGTCGCTACCAATATGGCTCGATGAGGTACAACGACCCGAGCCGATTTTTAGGCGAGATTTCAGATGAGGTGCTATCGGGTGCGGTGAGCAGTCGGCAGCAGGTGCGCGGCGGACCTAGTCTAGCTCCTCGCAGCAGAGTATCCGGTGTGCAATCCGGTAGAAAGAAGGGCGTGCAAGCGGTGTCAACGCGCGACATCGATGTTTCGAAGTTTCAGCCGAGTCCCATGGGGCGCATTGCGCCCGGGCAGGAAGTATTGCATCTCAAATTTGGAAAGGGAACCATCAAGCGAATTGACGGCACGAATGATAAAAAAGTAGCGACGATTTATTTCCCAGAGATCGACCAATCAGAGCGTCGTATTATGCTCAAATTTGCCAAGCTGCAAATTTTGGACCCATCCTAGTGATGGGGATTCATTGCTGATAATTTATAAGAATGAAGGATTACCCCTTACAAGATTGGGCGAATACCACGAAGCGTCTGGCGCGAGAGGCAGGTTTTTCCTTTGTGGGAATCAGTAAGGCAGAGCGCCTGGATGAAGAGGCGGAGCGATTGGAGGCTTGGCTAGCTCAAGGGTCGCACGGAAAGATGGGGTATATGGAAAACCACTTTGAGAAGCGGGTAGATCCGCGAAAATTGGTGCCGGGTGCGCGCTCTGTCGTTTCATTGATGTACAACTATTATACGGATCGCCGGCCTGAAGACCTCGAAGCCCCGAGGATTTCTACATATGCTTATGGAAAGGATTATCACTATGTGATTAAAGATAAGCTGCGGGATTTAGTGCAATCAATGGAGCAGGCGATTGGACGGGAGATACACGGTCGATGTTTTACGGATTCAGCACCTGTCATGGAGCGCGACTGGGCGCGTCGCAGCGGCATAGGTTGGATGGGAAAAAATACCCTTTTGATTCATCCGCGAGCGGGTTCTTACTTTTTTTTAGCCGAATTAATTATAGATCTACCACTGGCGGCGGATGGTCCCATGAAAGATTATTGTGGCAGCTGCACCCGATGCATTGAAGCATGCCCCACAGATGCGATTGCTGAGGAAGGCTATCGTTTGGATGCCTCGAAATGCATATCTTACCTGACTATTGAGTTGAAGGATGAGATCCCCGAGGCATTTCAGGGGAAGATGGAGCATTGGGTTTTTGGCTGTGACATTTGTCAGGAGGTTTGTCCATGGAATCGATTTTCCGAGCCCCATTCCGAGCCCGCCTTTGATCCGAAGCCGGAATTGCTATCTATGACGAGTTCTGATTGGAAAGAGCTCACTGAAGATGTATTTCGGAAGTTGTTCCGGCAATCAGCGGTGAAGCGCACGAAGTTTAAGGGTTTGAAGCGCAACATTAATTTTGTGAACGAGGATAAATAATAGGCCGAGGCCCTCAGGAATCCTCTGAGGAGTCTTGTTCGGAAGGGCTTTCTTGCGTGGTCGAATTATTTTTGCTGGACGGAGAAGACTCGCTTACGTCCTCCTCCTCTTCAAGGCTGATGGTTTTGTCTTCATAGCGGCCTTTGAGATCATCGATTATGGACCTCTTCCATAATTTAGTTCCCGTAAAGTAGGCTGCCCGGGTTATTACATGAGCTGCCACGGGTGCGGTCAGGAATAGAAAAAGTATAATGGCGGTAACGCGTGAGGTAACAGAAATATCATTGAAATATATGGCAGCGCTCACCAGAACGAGACCTACGCCGAGGGTCACAGCTTTAGTGGTTACTGATACGCGGAGATAGAAGTCCGGCATTCGGACCAGACCGACAGCGGCTAAAAAGATAAACAGAGTACCGACGGTAGAAAGAAAAATAATGATCCATTCAGTCATCTTCTCGGGTTTTTTTCTGCTTAATGAGAAAATAGGAAAATGCAACGGTACCCAAAAAGGCAATGAGGGCCAAAATCATGGCTATATCCAGATAAGTGGGCTGATTCGTCATAATGCTGTAGACGGCGATGATCCCTAAACCACAGGTAATAATGAGATCCAGGGCTATGACGCGATCCACAATTTCAGGGCCAATGAGCAGCCGAACAAATATCAAAAACAGCGATACACTGAGTATCGGCATAATGATATAATTTAGGTATTCATATAAACTCATCTCAATATTTCTAGCAGACGGCGTTCAAAACCGTCTTTGATATCATGAATAAAATCCTCTTTGCTTTTGATGTACATGGAATGCACAAACAGAAACTCATTATTATCAGAGACATCGAGCGCCAAAGTGCCCGGGGTCATGGTAATTATATTGGAAAGCAAGGTAATCTCCAGGTCAGTTTTAGCCTTTAGGGGAATGGCTACGATTCCGGGAGTCATGTGGAATTTGGGCGTGATAACATCGTAAGCTACCTGGATATTTGCCTCCAATAATTTGTAGAAAAAATAAAAGATGAAGGCAATGGTTTGAGGAATCTTTTTGAAATAGCCTTTTTCATCATCTTCTCGGTACATAAACCACATGATACCGTAGGCGAGCACCATCCCAAAGATAAAATTCCCTATGAGGAATTTGCCTGTGAGCGCCACCCAAATCATGGCGAGCAAAAAGTTCATTAAAATTCGTTTGATCATATCTGTGGTTTAATTCTGTATGTTTGGATTCAAAACGGCATCAATATAGGGTCGGGTATCGAGAAGTTCCTGCACGATTTGTTGACTCACTTGAATCAGGTGTTCTGCATTCAGTCCAATATACAAAGTTACGATGGTAAGAAAGACCACTGGACTTACGAGGACCCATTTTTTTAGGGGTCTCATATTGTCAAAAAAGACAAAATGTTTCGCGACTTCTTGACGACCATCGCCTTCTTTCCAAAAAATTTCAATCCAAGCTCGAGCCATAATGTAAAGTGTGACAAAGCTTCCAATGAGTAAAAAGGCAGTGAGCGCATAGTCCATAGTTGAAAAAGAGGCTTCAAATAGATACAGTTTGGGCCAAAATCCCGAAAGCGGTGGGACTCCAACCAGGGAAAATATAGTAATGGCCATCAGGAAAGATAATTTTGGGTGACTATTATACAGCCCGCCCAGCTTTTTGAGGTTGACTGTTCCTTTTATCTTGTATATCAATCCACTGATGAGGAAAATGTTGGTTTTGACCACGATATCGTGGATGAGGTAGAATACAGCACCAATGAGCGCCCATTCCGTGTACATTCCCAGACCTGCGATCATAAAGCCAATATGACAAACAATGAGATAAGAAATAATTTTTCTGAAATTATTTTGCTGAGCCAGAGCACCCAGAGCGCCGGTCAATAAGGTGAGACAAGCTACTACAATCAAGATCTGACTCAAAAATGGATCGGGGATGAAGATGAGGCTAAACACCCGAAGAAAAGCGTAAATTCCCACTTTTGTGAGCAGTCCGCCAAAGATGGCCCCCACGGCAGAAGGAGGTGTATGATAAGCAGAGGGCAGCCAAAAGTAAAGGGGGAAAACGGCCGATTTTATTCCAAAGGCAACAAAAAAGAGGATGGCCGTTGTTTGAACGAGTCCTTTATTGGGGTGGGAGGCTATTTTCTCTGATAGGTCAGCCATATTGAGCGTACCCGCTAGTCCATATAAGATGGCGATGGCTGTGAGGAAAATAACGGAAGACAGCAAGTTCATCGTGACATAGTTAATAGCTCCTTCCAGTTGTTTCTTTTCACCCCCAATGGTGAGCAACACAAAAGAGGAGATAATGATGACTTCAAACCAGACGTATAAATTAAAGATATCACCCGTAAGGAAAGCTCCATTGAGCCCCAGGAGCAAGAAGTGTATCATAGCGAAATAGCCAAAACGCATGCGTTTTTTATTGACACTGACAAGAGAAAAAATGATGACAGCCAGACCCGAGAAGGAAGTGAGTAAGACAAGTAGAGCACTTAGCTTATCCCCAACAAATGTAATTCCAAACGGAGCGGGCCAATTACCTGATTGGAGAGTTATGATTCCGTTATCAGTTACGGAAGAATAGAGTACAACGGCTAAAGCCACTGAGACTATGCCGGAGAGGGCACTAATTATGCGCTGGACATTAAGGCGCCCCCATGCTGCTATGAGTAGAATTCCCGTCAGCAGATGTAGTAGTATGGGGAGTATGAGTTCGTAGTGTACCATTATTCTTGTTCTCTTCGATCAATAATATCCAAATCATCGGTACCTACTTCTTTATAAACCTTTTTAATAGTGACAATCGCAAAGGACTGGAGACCAAAACTAATGACAATGGCCGTCAAAATCAATGCTTGTGGTATGGGGTCGGCATAGGCTCCGGTGAGGGTTGAGGCAGCATCGGGAATGATAGGCGGTTGCTCCGAATTCAAGCGGCCAACCAGAAATATGAGTAAGTTAGCGCCATTGCCCAGCAATATGAGGCCGAGGATGAGCTTGACCAGGCTGCGCCTCAGGATGAGGTAAATTCCCGAGGCGTAGAGGAAACCCACTAAAAGAGCAATGATTAATTCCATGGATTCTCAGATGTTTCTGCTAGGGTGAATATAATGAGGAGTGTAACGCCTATCACTACAAAATATACTCCCAGGTCAAATAAAAGTGCTGTACCTAACATTCCAATGACTGGGGCGGGATCTGGATACCACAAGCCGGTCATAAATGGGTATCCCGCAAATAAGGGGATGATACCAGCAAGAAAAGAAAGGGATAATCCAAAGGGCAACAGCGTACCCGGATGATATACCAATAGCCTCCTGGCATTATTCATCCCATAGGCGAAGTAATGTAATACCAGAGCAATGGCAGCAACTAGTCCACCTAAGAACCCGCCGCCGGGTAGATAATGTCCTCGAAAGAGAATAAACATGGAAAATAGTAGCAATAGAGGCAGTAAGTAGTGACTAGCAGTTCTGAGGATGAGCGATTTCATATTATTTTTTTACTGCTGTTTGGGCAATTCCTTCTTCTTATTTCTAATGGTGAGATGCAAAAGGCCATATACGCCAATGGCAGCGATGGTAATCACTGTGATCTCACCCAGTGTGTCAACACCTCTGTAGTCCACTAAGATTACGTTGACTATATTTTTCCCTTTGGCCAACAAATAGGCATTATCGACGTAGAACTGGCTGGTTTCTGTATTAATGGGTTCTTGAATGATGGCCAGAGCCAGCAAGGTAATTAAGCCACCAAAACACAGGCTTATAACACCATCACGAATCCGGGCACTCGTATTGCTATATTGCAAGTATTTGGGCAAGCGGTATAAGACCAATACAAAGAGGACTACGGTTAATGTGTCGATGGCAAATTGTGTCATAGCGAGATCGGGAGCTCCAAAATCCATAAAAAAGAGGGAAAGAGAATATCCGACCACACCCAGGGCAACCACAGCGACGAGGCGAGAGTTCGCATGTACGACGGTTAAAATAGAACCCAACATGATGAGAGCAATCGTAGCTTCATAAAAGCTAATGGAAGAAAAGTCTGAGGTATCGAAGTCCAGATTCACCGAACTGAAAAACTCAAAACCAAACAAGCCAATGAGGAAGAGAAGGATACTAAGTAAGTAGTATCTCAAATAACCATTTTGGAGCAGCGCGGTATATTTTGTAGCTATCCAATGCCCCAAGCTTAAGCATGAGTGATACGCACTGTGTGGAGAAATCTTCTCCCAGAGCTTCAAACTATTCTCCACGGAGTGAGTGGGCCGGTAAAAAGAATAGAGACCAATGCCTATTGCAAGCGTCAATCCACTCAAGGCAAGTACGGTATTGAACCCATGCCATAGGTGTAAGTGCACTTCAGCTTGCGCGTTGGTTCCCAATATGGATTGCACCGCCCCCTGAATAATGGAATGGTCGACCCAGTTCGGGAAAAGACCGAGGATGAGACAGCTCAGTCCCAGAAGTATTGTAGGGAGCCATAATCTGACGCCGGGCCGTTTTAAAACAGTAAGGGATTCGGGTTTCTTTCCTATGAATGGAGTTAATCCAACCATGAGTCCTGCAAAAACCAAACAAACATTTGTGAAGATCGCAGCAGCCGTTAACCATTTCGAAAAGTGGTCTGCGTGTAAAGTTGCTTCGTAAATCAGGTCTTTGCCCACAAAACCAAAGGTGGGGGGAATTCCACCATGCGATAAGGCAGCCAAAATACCAGCGACGGCTATGGGCCACATGTATGGGGCCAGGCCTCGGATTTTGGTCGTGTCTCTCGTTCCTGTGCTATAGTCTATTGCTCCTGTCATGAGGAAGAGCGTTGCCTTATATAAGGCGTGTGCGAGGATAAATACTACGGCAGCAACCCAGGCATCCTCATGCCCGATTCCGAGAAGGAATACAATAATCCCCAGAGCCGCTATGGTGGTGTAGGCCAAAATGCTCTTTAAGTCAGTTCGAAGAAGAGATTGGATTCCTGCATAGACCATGGTGATACCACCGACGATGGTGAGAGTATAGGTCCATTCCATGGTATCTCCCAGCATCGGAGTGAAACGGGCTAAAAGATAGATACCCGCTTTTACCATGGTCGCTGAGTGGAGGTAAGTCGATACCGGAGTTGGAGCCTGCATAGCTTCAGGTAACCAAAAGTGAAAGGGGAATTGTGCTGACTTGGTGAAAGCTCCAATAAAGATTAGGATAATAATATAAATATAGGCGGCATCAGTTTTGAGTAGGTCTGATTGTTGAGTCAGTTCGATAATGGAATACGATTGGCCCACGCTTCCAATTAGTAAAAGACCCACGAGGAGAAAGAGTCCCCCCAAGCCTGTGATGCTCAAGGCGGTCATTGCGGCGGTTCGAGCTTTAGGGTTGCCGTTTTGATAGCCGATAAGAAAAAAGGAGCTTATACTCGTCAACTCCCAGAAGACAAAAAGAGTGATAATATTATCAGATAAAACCAAGCCTAGCATGGAAGCCATAAAGAAACTGAGGTACCCCCAAAATCGATCTAAGTGGTTTTGCCTTTTGAGGTATTCAGAGCTGTAGAAAAAGACAAGGGTGCCGATACCGGTTATTAGCAAGCAAAAGAGCAATGCTAAACCGTCTAAGTGAAAACTAAAATGGATATCCAGAGAGGGGATCCAACGGTATTGAAATATCTGGGCCTTTTCTTGAACGGCGGGGATATATGACAGGAAATAGACGAATAGTGATAAGGGGAGCAGACTGAGTAACACAGAAGGTTTACCCTTAGAAATTTTTCCCAGGGGTAGCAGTAAAATTGCCACGATAAATCCGAAGAGAACGGCTAAGAGCATAGATTACAATTATCGAGACCAAGATAAGAAAACTATAGCTGCAGGAGAATCGGGATTTAATAAAAAAAGGAAGCCGAAACCGACTTCCTTTTTTATGACATTGTTCAGAAATTTAGTCGTGGTATGCCGTATTATGAGTAAGCTCGGCTCCACATTCGCTACACGTACCTTGAGACCCAGAACCACCAGAGCAGCCTGCACTACAGATGTAGTGATACTCACCGTCTTCGTTTTGCGCTGGTGTACTGGCTTGTTGCTGCTTCTGTAAATCTTGTAATTGGTCACCACCCTCCACATTCATTTGATTTTGAGACTGTTGGTTTTGGTTTTGGTTTCCTTGATTGTGGAATTCTTGATTGTGAACGTATTCAGTGCCACAAACCGGGCAATTTCCCTGGCTATCGCCTCCGCTGCCTTCGCATTCATTGGGACAAATGTAATGTTGCACATCTCCACCATCACCACCAGTAGCATTATCCTTCGTTGATAAGTCCGCCGAAGGAGTATTGGAAGGTTGAGTTGTGTTTTCAGTATTACCGGATTTGTCTTTTACCACATCCGGACGATCCCTTTCCTCACTGGCACAGCCAATAGTAAGGAGAAAAACGAATCCCAGAAGAGGAAGAAGGACATTGAAGTTTTTATTTTTGATTGAGTTGCAATTGAAAATGCTGTTCATGAGTTTTGATTTTGGATGATTTGAGAATGAAAAAATGCCGAGAAGTACCCGACAGATTAATTCTGAAAGTTAATGCAAATGTATGTTTTGTATCTTCCTTATCCAAAAAACGGATACTAATACGTAATTTATTGTTTCATTGTGGAATAATTTGACTAGATGTTGACTTAACAGGAATTTCAGGTCGGAGGGGCTTATTAGTAAGGAATTTAGTGTCAGCCTGTTGAAAAGATAATAAATAAAGGTTATTTTTGGCTATCATTTTAATGTGTTAAAAAAAAGTGCCATCTTCAAAGCTGAAAGAGTATATAAATCTACATACATGAAAAAATTGCTACCCTATATATCGATGCTTGCGTGGCTTATCATTAGTGTCACTAACTCAAGTTCTCAGGATTTGTTTGTTAGTCAGTTTGATTTTGCTCCAATGATGACAAATCCGGCTCAGACGGGTGATTATTTCGGGACTTTGCGTTTAGGGGGTACTTACAGAGATCAGGGGTTTGCGGTGACAAAAAGCCGATTCAATACTCCATCCTTTTATATCGACGCTCCTGTATTCGATGGTTTTGGAGAAAAAGACTGGATTGGAGTTGGTGGATATATTATTCAGGACCGAGCGGGTGCCGGGCAGTTAGTTACTGGCGAGTTTCAGTTTAGCGGTGCTTATCACCTATCCCTATCTCAAAATGCTTTCCGGTATTTTACTCTGGGGATTCAGATGGGGACTTATCAAAGAAGGTTCCGCCGGGCGAATAATTTGAGATTTGGCGATGGCTTAGGAGAAGGTCAGCAAAGCACTGATTTAGCCCGGGCTTCGACGGAAGGGCGACCGCGGTGGAGCTTTGCGATAGGAGGAATGTTTCGCACCAAAGATGCAAACGAGAATGAAATCAGAATTGGAGGTAAAGTCGGGCGATTTTTCCGCCATGATTACTCGATTTTGCAGCGGGGAGGTGGTCAGGGAATGCAACCGGGCGGCGGAGGATCTCCCGGAGGCCCTGGAGGTCAGGGTGAAATCTCTGGTCCGGGCGGGATTAGCCCGGGAGGCGCATTCACGAGGATTCCGCTGCGATACGTTGGTCATGCTTCCTATGATATCGGCTTGAATAATGGATATGTCATTACTCCTCAGGCCATTTTTCAGCTAATGGATAATTTTACGGAGACAACGATACAAGTTCGGTCAAAAATTCCCGTTAATGAGGAGAAAGAAATATCTATGTTGGCAGGAGTGGGCTATCGGTTCAGTGATGCCGCTCAACTTTTGTTTGGTTTGGAAATAAAAGACTTGAGAGTGAGTTTAGCTTATGATATGACGACTTCTGCCTTAGCTCAAGCCAACAATAGGGCAGGAGCTCTAGAGTTAGGAGTGATGTGGATTGTCAAAATTGAAAAAGACCCCGAGGTACAGCGACGTATTTTCTGCCCTCGATATTAGAAGAAATCATGAAAGATTCTTACATGAAATATTATTTAAGTACTCTGTTTTTGTGTCTGACCCTCGCGGTATCAGCCCAGCCTTTTCGAGAAGCAACATATGAAGCCAAGTTAGCTGCAGCAGATGAATTGGTCGATGAAGGTTTTTATTTGGACGCGGTAGATGTGTATCGCGATTGTTACTCTGAAAGCAGAGATCTTTCAATTTTAGCTACAATTGCCCATTGCGAATATCTATATCGAGACTTCGATCGCTCCAAGCGATCTTTTGAGCGCGTTTTTAGAAAAGTCAAAAAGGACAACGCTCCCGAATTGGTATTTATGTATGCTCGTATCCTCAAGATGGAAGGAGATTACGAGGACGCTTACAGACATTTTAATATCGTTATAGACAACTCCGTCAGCGATTCTTTGAGCACTTTATGTGAAAATGAAATTGACGGGATGATGATGGCTTCCGATTTCGAACAACGCTACGATCTGTATGTCGAACCACTGGATAAAACCATCAATACCGCCTTTTCTGATATGGCGCCGGTGGAAGGTCCTCAGGGCGAGTTGTATTATTCCAATTTTAATAGAAACTCTTATGTAGACTTCGAAGCAGAGGGAGAAGAAGACGAAAACCGCTTTGCTAAAATCAGATTTAGCAAAAGAGATGAGAATGGGGATTGGAAAAAGCCCGAAGCTATGGAAGAAGCGATTAATTATCAGGATTACCACATTGGAAGTCCTTCTTTTTCCAGAGATGGTAGCCAAATGTTTTTTACTCGGGCTATTATTCAAGGGAAAAAGGTCGTAGAATCCGATATATATACTTCTACTTACGACGGAGTCAACTGGACAGCTCCGGTTCGTTTGAATGGTGTGAATGGCGAATACCCCGTTTTACATCCCTCGCCGGGAGAATTATTCGGAGAGCGGGTGCTGTTTTTTATCTCTGATCGTCCCGGCGGCGAAGGAGGATATGATATTTACTATTCTCCTCTTCGGGGAGAGAATACTTATGGCTTGGCTGTAAATTTAGGACCTGAAATTAACTCGGTTGGAGATGAATACACTCCCTTTTATACAAATGGTTATTTGTATTTTTCGTCTGATGGTCACCCGACGATGGGCGGAATGGATATTTTTTATTCAGAATGGGATGGAGAAAGTTGGAGTAAACCAGATAATATGGGCTTGGGGTACAACTCGAGGTATGATGACTTTTTTTATAAGTTTAATTATGAGACAGATAAGGGATATCTGGTGTCCAATCGATCCAATGACAAAATCCGATCACTGCGGGGCGAGCACTGTTGCGATAATATTTACTCCGTAGGAATCAAGGATATTGAAATTGATGTATTGGCCAGTGCATTTGCCGATGAAGAGCCATTGCTTGGAGCTACTATAGAAGTAGCGGAAGTAAATGAGGCCGGGGAGATCATAAGTGCTAATAGCGCCTCAAGTGATGAGGGAAATACCTTTAAGTTTAGGATACAAGCCGATAAAAGATATCGAGTGTACACCTACAAGGATGGGTATGTTAAAGATTCTATAGAGATAAATACTATGGGAATGACGAAGTCCTATACCTTTAAGAAGCAGTTTAGTTTGGAGCCCGCAGAGCCTGAAACTGAAACCGTAACCATCAATCAGCCGATTCGGATGAATAATATCTACTACGATTACGACGATGATAAAATACTGCCTGATGCGGAGAGTGACTTAAATAACCTCTATGACTTGATGCAAGAGTATCCGGAAATGGTTATCGAACTTTCATCTCATACAGACTCGCGGGGCGATGATGCATATAATGAGAATCTATCCCAGCGAAGAGCCGAAAATGCAAAGAAGTGGCTCGTTGAGAAAGGAATTGATTCAGATCGAATTGTAGCGAAAGGCTACGGAGAAACGCAAATATTGAATGAGTGCACCAATAATGTGGAATGTTCAGAAGAAGAGCATAGGAAAAACAGGAGAACCGAATTCAAAATAATTGAAGGTCCGGAAACTATTGAAATAAAAAAGGAAGTTAAAAAGGGGACTAAGAAATCTTCAAAAGGCAAGCTCAAATTAGAAGAGGATTAAACTCTCTCTTGAAGAGCTCAACGAAAATTGAAATTATGAAACAATGGGTAGTGTTATTACTTGTTTTATCTTCCTTTCTTTGCAGTGGTATGCAAAGTGCTGAAGCTCAAACTTTTGCTGAAAGCGGTGGAAATGGTGAAGACATCTCACCTCGATCATCTGAGGTGCCCGACTTCCAATCTGGTGACCCCGAATTAGTTTTTGAAGAGCAGTTTTACGATTTTGGGCAAATAAAGAAAGGTCAGAAGCCCAAACATACCTTTGCATTTTTCAATCGGGGGACAGCGCCTTTAGAAATCGACATGGTTTCAGCTTGCGAATGCACCGAATTGGATTGGACAAGAGGTCTTATATACCCGGGTAAAAAGGGTCACATTTACGTGGAGTATGACAGCTCCGATCGGGATGGAGAGCAGGAGGTTACTATGGACGTAATCGCTTACAAAATGTTGCCAGATCAAAAAGAGCCGAAAGAAGAAGACATGATTTTGAGCCAGGCTCGATTTCGGGTCTTTGTAAAAGAGGTCTCAGAATAGGAATTTTCCCATTTGCTTTCTGCTTTTAACCTCAAACTTCATGTGGAATCAAATTTTCGAGGCAGCCTATGCATTGGGGGTCCTGCAGTGGTTGGCCGTTGCTTTTGCTTTGGCCTACATCTATTTTGCCGCAAAAGATGACATAATTTGTTGGTTGTTTGGGATTCTTAGTAGTGGTTTGTGGGCCTACGTTTCCTGGTTTCAATATCAGTTACTCTACGACTCTGCTCTCAATCTATTCTACGTGGGTATGGGCGTGGTTGGATGGACGAATTGGAGAGCTGGAAATCGAAGTGGAGCACCAAAGACAATTAGTATTCTCCCTTTGAAAAGACATATCACAATAATTGCATTGGGGGTGTTGGTCAGCGGAGCTGCCGCATACATAGCCATCTATTATACGGAAGCCAGTTTGCCGTTTTGGGATGCACTGACAACCGTTTTTTCAGTAATAGCAACCTTTTTGCTGATAGAGAAAAGGCTTCACCACTGGACCTATTGGATTATTATTGATGCCATTTATATCGGCATATACACCCATAGAGGTGCGTATCTATTCGCAGCTTTATTTGTTGTATATACGGTAGTGTCCGTGGTAGGGCTATTTCGTTGGTCTAAAATCCTTAGGGCTGAATAGTTAGCTGGGATTGTCTCTAAGCTGTAAAATCATAGTCTTTTCGTTATCTGAAGTCAAATCATTTAATATCTTTGCAATCGATTTATAAAGCAGATGGAACTGCTATTTTAATACGGATAGAATTTCACATATGAAGAGTCATTTTGGTAAAAGTTGCTCCGTGCTTACAACCTTATTTTTTTTAGCGCCCTTTCCCCTTTGGGCTCAAAGCGGCCAAGGATTAGGATGGGGAAGTTTGGGCTTAATTGCCGTAGCGATTATAGCCATTTTAGGTGCTGTGGTCGTAGTGTCTGAAAATCTACTAAAAGTTGAGGCGAAGAGATCAGGAGTCGATTTGCAATCGCGAAATAAAAATCCATTTGCCGGATTGAAGCGCGTTTTTCAAGGAGAGTTACCGTCATATCTCAAAGGGCAAAAACTACATATACTTTCTAAAGGGCACGATATTGAATTACATGGTGCTGCAGTGCCCCCTAAGGAAATAGAGGAAATTCGCACGAAAACATACTCTGTTCAGCCGCCGAACTATAGAGGCATTCGTCCCATTCCAAAGCTGGAAGTGGAAGAGGGACAAACAGTGAAGGCAGGTGATCCGATCTTTTTCGATAAAGGGCATCCGGAAATAAAATACGTGTCTCCCGTGAGCGGAGAATTTGTGGAATTGCAAAGGGGCGCAAAACGCGCTATTACCAATTTGATTATTTTGGCTGACTCGGATGAGATGACTTATCGCGAGGTGCCTGATTTTGATTTGAAGAAAGGCTCGAGAGAGGATCTTAAGAAGCATTTAATGAAATACGGAGGCTGGTCATTGTTGACAAAGAGACCATTTGATGTGGTGCCCGATCCGGAGGAAGATCCCAAATTTATTTTTATTTCTACTTTTGACACCTCTCCCTTAGCGCCGGATCTTAACCTGGCAGTGGAAGGTAGAGAAAAGGAATTTCAGGCTGGACTTGATGTTCTCAATCAACTTACCGATGGCAAAGTTTATCTGGGGCTGGATGGAAGAAAAAAGACACCACCCGCTCGTGCTTTTATCGAAGCAACAGGTGTAGAGAAGCATTTTTTTAGAGGAGCTCATCCCGCAGGAAATGTGGGCGTTCAAATGCACCATGTGAATCCCATTCATACTACGGATGTGGTCTGGACGGCTGATGTTCAAAATGTCATCACCCTGGGGGCATTATTCACTCAGAATAAATTTATGGCGGACAGAGTCGTAGCTCTTACGGGACATCGAGTAAAAAACCCTACCTACATTAGAGCAAAGGTAGGAGCAGACCTCAATGAAATATTGGAGGATAGCTTACATGATGGTGACAACCGAATCATTAATGGAAACGTTCTTTTTGGTAAGAAGAAAGGGGAAAAGAATATGTTTCTGGATGCGCGTTCTCAACAAATTACAGTTATCGATGAAGGAGACTATTACGAACCTTTTGGGTGGCTTATTCCGAATAAATTGAAGCCTTCTATTTCGAAAACATATCCCAACTTTCTGATTCCCGATTTAAAGTTTCGTGCAGATACGAATACCCACGGAGAAAAGAGAGCCTTTGTCGTTACGGGACAGTACGAGCAAATGTTGCCAATGGATATTTACCTTCAACACCTGATGAAGGCTATTATGATTAATGACTTTGAGCGAATAGAGGGCTTGGGAATTGCGGAGCTATCAGAAGAGGATGTTGCATTGGCGGAATTTGCCTGTACTTCCAAGATGCCGCTTCAGAAAATATTGCGCGAGGGATTGGAATACGTTGAATCTCAATTGTAATCGTTGAAAACAATTATCTTATGAGTAAGATTGCAGAAAATATAAAAAACAAGCTTGAGCCTAAAGAAGGAACATTGGCCCACACGGCCTTTGATGCTTTTTTTACCTTCTTGTTTACACCCAATAAGACGACTAAAGATGGCGTTCACATTCGGGACGGCATGGACCTTAAGCGAACGATGGTTCACGTAGTGATTGCACTGCAGTTGTGTTACATCGTCGGAACTTTCAATATTGGACATCAGCATTTTACAGCGCTAGGCCTTCACGAAGGCTTTTTTGAAGCGATTCACCTGAAACTGGCCTACGGCTTAATTCAGTTGATTCCCATATTTATCGTAACTCATGTGGTTGGACTGGGCGTTGAATTCTTTTACGCCTTCAAAAAGGGACACTCCGTGGAAGAGGGCTTCCTCGTAACAGGAGCTCTTATTCCGCTCATTATGCCCCCTGATATTCCATTGTGGATTTTAGGTCTGTCCGTTGCCTTTGCGGTTATCCTCGGTAAAGAAGCTTTCGGTGGAACGGGAATGAATATTCTCAACATCGCATTGCTATCGCGGGCATTTATCTTTTTCGCCTATCCGATTACGATTGCCGGAGATCAAGTGTGGGTCAGTGGCTTTGAAACTATTGCTCCTGGAGCAATGGTAGACTATAACTGGTTTCACACTGGGTTCTTCAATGGAATTTTCGAAGCTGTAGGTTGGTCCCTGTTTGAACCCGGCGGTGCCATTGTCGATGGCTTTACAGGGGCAACCCCGCTCGCATTAGCATATGAAGGAGGCTGGGAAGCCGTTACTCAGGTATATACCGAAGCTCAAATGTTTTGGGGCGGAATCCCCGGCTCTATTGGTGAAACCAGTAAGCCGGCAGTATTGATAGGCGCAGCATTTATTCTGATTACCGGTATCGCCTCCTGGCGCATTATGTTGAGTATGATCATAGGAGCTGCCGGAATGGGAATGATTATGAATGCCTGGGGTGCAAGTCCTTTTATGGAAGTGCCCTGGTACTATCAATTTTATATGGGGAGTTTCTTTTTTGCTATGGCATTTATGGCGACTGACCCCGTAAGTGCCGCTTCAACCAATAGAGGGAAATTAATTTATGGCCTACTCATAGGTATGATTGGTATGATCGTTAGGGTGTGGAACCCTGCCTATCCGGAAGGGTGGATGCTATCCATTTTATTTCTGAATGTATTTGCTCCACTGATCGATCACTATGTTTTAGAGTCTAACATGAATAAAAGATTAAAACGTGCATAGTACAAACTACGTTATCCGATTTGTCCTTATCATGACTTGCGTAGTTGCGCTGGTCCTGGCAGCCATGGCTACACTTTTACAACCCGTGCACAAAGCCAATGAGGCCTTGTATAATAAACGCGGTATTATTCAGGCCGTGGAAACAAAGCTACCTAAACCCGTCGGAGAAATGACGGATGCTGAGGTTGCAGATGTTTTTGATTCCAAGGTCGAGCAATACGTGATTAATACGGATGGTGAGCGCCTCAGTGAAGAAGAAGTCATTGAAGCGGGATATCCAGGTGGAAAAGCTGAAAATATCGATATGGAGAAGGAAAAGAAGAAAGATCCTTCTGATCGATTGCTTCCGGTTTTCAAATACCAGCATGAGGGATCAGACTACTTTATCTTTTCTGTTCGAGGCAATGGCCTTTGGGATGCGATTTGGGGCAATATAGCTCTGGAATCGAATTTCAATGATGTGGCAGGAGCTACTTTTGATCACAAAAGTGAAACACCCGGACTGGGCGCTGAAATAAAGGACAATCCTAATTTCAGAGATCAATTTATCGGGAAGGAAATTTTTTCCGAAGATGGTAAGTTCGTTTCTATTACTGTTCGTAAGGGAGGAGCAAAAGACCCCGACCACGAGGTAGATGGAATCTCCGGTGCGACGATTACCGCTGACGGAGTGACAGCGATGCTGGAAAATGGTTTGGAAAACTATATGAGCTATATCAAAGAGAATCGCTCACAAAAAGTTAAGAATTAAAAGAACATATTATGGCAGAAGAAACGCAAGTTAAAGACGAGCCGAAGGAGAAAAAGGAGTTCTTCGGTAGAAAAGAGCGGCGGCTGATAACAGATCCGCTGACAGATAATAATCCAATAACTGTGCAGGTCTTGGGTATCTGCTCTGCATTAGCTGTTACCACTTTGCTTTACCCCTCAATTATAATGGCAGTAGCTGTTATTTTTGTTATGATTTTTTCAAACCTTACGACCTCTCTTTTGAGAAAATATATCCCCAAACAGGTGCGAATGATCGTGCAACTGGTGATTATTGCATCATTGGTGACTATGGTAGAGTTAAGTTTGAAGGCATTGAATTTTGCAGTGTATAAACAACTGTCAGTATTTATTGGCTTGATTATCACCAACTGTATTATCATGGGGCGCTTAGAAGCTTTTGCGCTTGCTAATAAACCCTGGCAGTCGATACTCGATGGCTTGGGTAATGCCGTGGGCTATGGAGCAATACTCATTATCGTTGCTTTTTTCAGAGAGCTGTTTGGTAAGGGGAGTCTTTTTGCCGGTAGCCCGATCGAATTCAAAATTATTGGCCCTACCCAGGACTTTTTAATCAACACCTCTGAAAGTGTGATGTTTGGGTGGTATACCAATAACAACTTAATGGTCCTTTCAGTAGCAGCCATGTTCATTCTGGCTATATTGATTTGGGTGCAGCGCTCGTATAATCCAGAATTAGTAGACGTTTCATAATCATATAACATGGAAGAATTAAATATTTTCATAAGGTCGGCCTTTATTGAGAACATGGTACTGAGTTATTTTCTCGGCATGTGTTCTTACCTGGCAGTATCAAAAACGGTCAAAACAGCTTTTGGCCTTGGTTTAGCCGTCATCTTTGTTTTGGGTATTACCATGCCAATCAACTGGCTGATTTCAGAATACCTACTTAGTGAGTCAGGTCTTTTTGGAATTGATTTGACCTTTCTTAGGTTTATTTTGTTTATCGCTGTAATTGCTTCTATGGTGCAATTAGTTGAAATGGTGATTGAGAAATACTCTCCTTCGCTGTACACTTCACTGGGGATTTTCCTTCCCTTGATCACGGTGAATTGTGCTATTCTCGGTGGTTCATTATTTATGGTGTCCAGAGAGTATAATTTCACGGAATCTGTAGCTTTCGGGCTCGGAGGCGGATTTGGATGGTTTTTAGCTATTATCGGAATTGCAGCCATTCGAGAGAAAATCAAATATTCCGATGTGCCCCCGGGATTACGAGGCTTGGGAATGGCATTTCTGCTGACGGGTCTTATGGGCATCGCTTTTATGGCTTTGATGGGGATTGACCCCTCACTTTTGGCAGTAGGAGGAGAAAATAACTAAAAAATGAATCTTATGATTTTTGCAATATCAATGATGCCTATAATTTGGGCAGTAGTTGTATTTAGCTTGGTAATCCTAGGTTTGTCGTTCGTGCTTATTCTGGCGCGAAAACGATTGGTGCCTCAGGGTGATGTTCAGATTGTTATTAATGGGGATGAAGAAAACCCGTTAAAGGTGAAACCCGGCTCCAATCTTCTTAATGTACTAAGCGATGAGGATATTTATTTGCCCTCAGCTTGTGGTGGTGGAGGTACTTGTGCTATGTGCGAGTGTCATATCGATGAAGGAGGTGGAGACGTGCTGCCTACAGAAATGAATCACCTCACGCGAAAAGAAGCCGCTGAAAATAAAAGGTTGGCTTGTCAGGTGAAAGTCAGAGAAGATATGCGTATCCGAATTCCGGAAGAGATTTTTGGCATCGAAAAATGGGAGTGTGAAGTTGTTTCTAATTACAATGTAGCCACCTTTATAAAAGAGTTTGTCGTTCGCTTGCCGGAAGGAGAGTCACTCGACTTCCAACCGGGCGGATATATTCAGATCGACGTCCCGGTAACTACTGTGGACTTTAGTGAAGATATTGATATCAAACCCAAACCGGATGATCCGGCCGGGCCGGATAAGTTCAAGGAGGATTGGGATAGCTTTAATCTATGGGAACTGAAAATGGTAAATGCCGAAGAGCAGTTTAGAGCGTACTCTATGGCCAATCACCCGGCGGAGGGAGATATTATTAAACTAAATATTCGAATCGCTACGCCTCCCTGGGATAGAGCTAAAAATGGTTGGATGGATGTCAATCCCGGCGTTTGTTCATCTTATGTTTTTGCTCAAAAACCTGGGGATAAGGTTACGATTTCGGGTCCCTATGGAGAGTTCTTCATTAAGCCAACAGATAAAGAAATGATTTATATTGGCGGCGGTGCCGGTATGGCTCCATTGAGATCCCATTTGTTTCATTTGTTTCACACAGAGAAGACTAAGGATCGCAAAGTATCCTTCTGGTACGGTGGAAGATCAAAGAGAGAATTGTTTTACGTAGATGAATTTCAAGAAATTGAAGAGAAATTTGACAATTTCCGCTTTGAAGTGGCTCTATCCGAACCACTAGAAGAAGATAATTGGAAAAAGAAAGAAAGTCTGGATGATGATGGCGACGGATTTGTTGGTTTTGTGCACCAAGTCTTGATCGATAATTATCTCAAAGACCATCCGGAACCGGAAGAAGTTGAGTATTATTTTTGTGGACCGCCACTAATGAATGCGGCCGTGATAAAGATGTTGGATGAATACGGTGTTCCCGAAGAGAATATTTCCTTTGATGATTTCGGAGGATAATATTTAGAGTTGGAATGACCATCACTTTTAGAAAGCTCTTACCTTTTTGGTAAGGGCTTTTTTATTTCTTTTCATACAATACCTCATAGAAAAGACTCTTCGAGTCTGTCCAGTACTCTTTAATGGATAAGCCTGCCTCTTCCCCCATCTGTTCAAGATCTTCCAGCGAAAATTTTCGGCTGACCTCGATCTGAATGTATTCCCAGGCTGATAAGTGGATCTTTTTTCGATCAGAACCAAGGGAAAACGATTGATCCTCGCGGCTGACTAAAAATGATCGCACCTCCGAAGCCTTTATATCGTAATAGGCGAAGAACTCAAAAGCATCCAGAGAAATGTCTCCATCCAATTCTGAATTGATTCTCTGAAGTATATTCTTGTTGAATTTGGCAGTTACTCCCGCCTTGTCGTTATAAGCGGCCTGTATCACATTTGGATTCTTTTTCCGGTCGGCACCCATGAGTAAGAAATCCCCTATTTTCATTGCATCCGCAATCCGCCCCAATAGTTCGATTCCCTCCTGTTCGGGATAATTACCTATGTTCGAGCCTAAAAAAGCGATCACTCCGGGCACACTCTGCGGTATTGATGCCAATGCCTGATCGTTTAATCCTTCCATTGGATTAATCTGAATGCTTCTATACTTAGGACTTAGTCTTTGGGTAAGTTGACGAAGGACTTCACCATCAATATCTACGGGGCGGTACAAAATGTTTAACCCTCGGCGTTCAATCTCATCCAGTAGAATTTCAGTTTTCGATGCATCCCCGGCGCCTAACTCCAATAGATGGAAGGAAATGTTTTTTACCGTTTTGATTTGGTTGACAATATCTGTAGCGTGGGTAGTTAAAATCTCCCGTTCTGCAT
>JAWLFI010000134.1:0-7226 GCA_041685645.1 Saprospiraceae bacterium
TGGACTAGAAAAAGATCAGATCCAACAAAAGCTGATTGATTTCATTTATGAAAGAATAGGCAAGGATGCGCGTACAAAGAGAGAGTTAGCCGGGGAATTGGGCTTGAGCACGCATGCATTGTACAAGCGGTTGGAAGGACGCACTTATTTTAAAATGCATGAACTGGCTATTCTCATAAACACGTATAAGATGTCTTTTGATGAGATGGTGATAGCTGATCCGTTTTACGCTAAGATATATCTCACCTCCCAAAAGACGCCTGTATTGAGTATAGAGGATTATTTATTGAACTTGCAGGAGTTGATAGAATCAATGCGGCCTCTTCAGGATGCTCAGGTGACTTATGCCGCTGCAGAAGTGCCTATCTTTTATTACTTTATGAAGCCGCATTTGGGTTGTTTTAAGTTATTTGCATTCGCAAAACATGTTTGGAATATATCTTCTCTTCGAGAGGAGGATGAGTTTCGAATGGTCTTGTTCAGTAAGGCTCTGATTGAGAAAATGAAAGCGCTATGGGAGGGCTATCAAGGATTACCTTCTATGGAAATATGGTCACCCCATATTTGGTTGACCACCTTGAGCCAGTTGGAATACTATATCGATCGGCAGCTTTTCGCCTCAAAACAAGAAGCCCTGCAAGTGCTGGTCGATATTCAAGAAGTCCTGCTGAAGATGCAATCTTTTATTTTGGAGGGGGCGAAGGCGCCCAAATCTCAACCCAAACCTTCGTTTCATGTGCTGGATAATCGACTACTCTACTCCAATAACTTAATACGTGTGCGAAAACCCAATCGGGAGATGTTGTTCATTACGCATGACAATCCTAACTATTTGTTCTCAGAGGAGGATGAATTGCTTTCGTATACAAAAATCTGGTTTGATAAGCTACTGCTGGCTTCGGAAAGCTTAAAGCGAAAAAAGCAGATTGATGACTTTTTCAGCCTTACCCGATACCGCATAGATGCTTTGCGTTTGAAAATAGGAGCGTAGTTGCCTAAATGATCTCATCAGCCTGAAACTGATAACATCTACCGGTCAGTGGTTTGCGAAGAGTGTGGTGTGATAATCTATTTTCTTTTCGTTGAAGGATCCCGTGCTAATCAATAATATAAGTTGCGAAATGAATATGCAGCTTTCTGCAAGCCGAAACAAGGCTGCTCTTTTCTTCGATCCAAAAGGGGCAGGTGAGCAAAAGCTTATCCCCGCGATAGCGATGGAAGGGGAGCAGGCGCAGCCTGCTGTCCGATCCCCCGCTCCACTTGTGGGTGGGGGAGAGGACGGAACCCCCGGACGTAGCGACCCGAATTCCGCCTTTCGGCGGAAGGAGGGAATCGCCCAAAACATTAAAAAAAAATTATGAGGGAAAGTGGCGATTGAGTTCCTGTTCGAGCTGCTGAAGGGCGGCGGTGAGACTCTGCTTCCCCTCAATGAGCTGTTGCTTTTGAAGCTCAATTTGCTCCTGAAGTCCGGGGAGGCTGAGGATTTTGGATCGAGCGAGATCGCGAAATCGGGAGTCGAGCCAAAAAGCGTTTTGTTCGGCGCGGCGATGCTGGATGGCCTCTGACTGAGACTTGTGATGTTCGGAAACGAGCGTCCAGATTTCATCTATTCCTTCATTTTCTAGAGCGGAGGCCTGACGGACCTGGACAGTCCATTGGTCGTTGGCCGGGGGAAAGAGGTGAAGGGCTTGGGCAAAGTCGCGTTGGGTTTGTCGGGCGAGTTTGCGGCGGTCGCCATCGGCTTTATTGACGACGATCAGGTCTGCGAGTTCGACGATACCTCTTTTGATGCCCTGCAGGTCGTCGCCGCTGCCGGGGAGAATGAGAAGGAGGAAAAAATCAACCATTTGTTTGACGAGTGTTTCGGACTGGCCGACGCCGACGGTTTCGACGATGATGAGGTCGTAGCCGGCTGCCTCGCAAATGAGTATACTTTCTTTGGTGCTATGGGCTACACCGCCCAGGGTCTCGTTGGCGGGCGAAGGGCGGATAAACGCTCCTTCCTGTCGCGACAATTGTTCCATGCGGGTTTTGTCGCCGAGTAGGGATCCTCTGGTGATGGAGCTGCTGGGATCTACGGCCAAAACTGCGATGCGATGACCCTGCTTGAGACAGTGCATGCCCAGGGATTCAATAAAGGTGCTTTTTCCAACGCCGGGACTTCCGGTGATGCCCAGCCGGATGCTGTGGCCGGTGTGGGGCAGGCAGTGGTCGAGAATCTTAGCGGCTATTTTTTGATGGATAGGGTTTTTACTTTCGATGAGCGTTAGGGCTCGACTGAGCGCCGCTCTGTCCCCCTGTCTAAGTCTCTGAAAGAGTTGATCTGAATCATCCTTTGGACGCGATCGGGCCTGGAGTTTTGGGTTTTTCATGTGGAAGAATTAATCGTCCGACAATTGAGAGAGAAAGTATGACCAGGCCTTTTGTGCAATATCGCGACTCAGGGTCTCGAGCGCATAGCTTCCGGCTGCCGGGTCTAAGACGTGAAACGCATGACTTTCCATATCGAGCAGGTGAAAGATGTTTCTCGCCATGCGCTTTTGAAAGGTCTTGGAGGTGTCGGTATCTTCATGGGAAGCATCGATTTGTATCAAATCAGCTCCCCCGCATACGGCAGCAAAGGCGGCAGAAGTATAGGCAATGAGGCTTTCCTGAACAGTAGCTAATTGCAATGGACTGCCGATTTGTGCCCAAATGGTGATGGCTGCGGTGTCGGGCAATTCGTAATTGCGCTGCAAGGCTTGTGCCAGCAGCCGCATGGCGCGGAGGCCGGCCAATTCAAAGTAAAAGGAGTGGGAGAGTTGTTTTTGATGCAGAGCATTCTGAAACAGTCGGGAAGTTTGTTCAGGACTCAATTCGTCGATTTGCTCTACGATTTGCAAGAGCCAGCTTCCGAGGGCTTTGGGCAGATGAGCTTCATCGCTGTGGGGAATGAAAAAGTGAAATTTGCCAGTGGATTGGCGGAAATCGCGGTGGTGCTGGTTCTCTCCACTCAGATAAAATTGCTCGAGATGTCTGGCGGGATGTTCCGCCAGTTCAGCGGATGTGGGCAATTGAGGTTGCAATATTGGGATGAGCATATTCCATTGCACCTCAGAATGATCAGTCCAAAACGCCTTCCAATCCTCGGGGGCCTCAATCAAAGGGGCGGAGACGCCTTGCTGCAATGCGGTCATGAGTTCTTCCCCGGCTTCTGCTGCCTGCGGAATATATTGCACGAGTTGTGGGCGGTCCAGAGCTCGAGATAAGGGGGCGGTCTCCTCCTCCAAATCCTCCGCGTGGTAAAATGGAGACAGAGACCACTGTTCTGAAAGAGAACGATGGAGCGATTCGGGGTTTTTGCCCTTGAGGTCGGCGCGTATTTTCTCCAGCCATTCCTTTTTACTTATCGGAGCGAATATATTGCTGTCCATGGATTGTCAATTTGAGAACAAACTAAGGAAAAGCGATGAAATGTAATAATGAGGACGTGCTTTTCGGGAAGACGCCACTCGAAAATAGGCGAAATCCGCAAATTTGAGGGCAGGCGAGGAACAGAATGTCTATTCCTTCTGTTATATTTGAAGTGATAAAAAGCTAAAATTATGGTTTACGTGGATAATAGCGCGAAAGAGAGAATCGAGAAAATCGTAGAACGCGATCAGTTGAGTCCCGAACATTTTGTCAGGGTGTCCGTGACGAGTGGTGGTTGTTCAGGCTTGACGTACGATATGACTTTCGACGATGAGTTGCGCGATGACGATCAAGTCTTTGAGGATAATGGCGTCAAGGTGGTCACCGATCTCAAGAGCTTTTTATACTTATGCAACACCACGCTGGAATTTAGCGGCGGACTGAATGGCAAGGGGTTTTATTTTAACAACCCCAATGCGGAGAGAGAATGTGCTTGCGGAGAGTCGTTTGCGGTCTAAGAGGGGGAAAGTTTAACCTTCTACACTGCTATGCAGCTTCGTCTTTCGAAAAAGGATTAACCAGAAAGGATAAACAAGGACGAAATTTTAGGTTTCTGAATGCTAAAGTGTCCTACGATAAAGTTTATAATAGACCGCCAGGTTTTCTACTGAGCTGAATTGCCGGGAGGAAAATATATTTTATCTTTCGGTTAGAAAGCATTTTTTTATTAGGTTTTTTGGGCGTCTCCCCGAGGATCCGCCGGTCGGCGAATCCTCGGGGTCGCTACGTTTCAGGCTCCACATTCGTTCGGTCCTCCCTTTCCCACAAGTGGGTAAAGGTCGGACCCGCCCGCCAACAAGTTGCGGGCGGCCTTTCACATCGCTGACGCGGGGGACAAGTATTTTCACTTCGAGGTCTGAGGCGTTGTGAGATGCTCGGATATCAGAGTACGTATTTTTTCTCTGGTGGCCTTCTGAGATAATTCATCTTCGACAAAGGTGTCACCGAGTTGAAATAAACGAGCGTACAATTTTCCTTCGGGGCGGACAACCTCTACTTTAAAGGTCGGGTGATTTTCGTACACTCGGTTCCACTCGTCTCGCACATAACTCCAGTATTCGTGGTAGGTATCCCAATAACCAATGGCCGCCTGACAGTCCTCCTCATTTCGAAGGATAAACTCTTCGTGCCCTTTTTCGTAAGCGAGTATTTTATCGGTCTGCCCCTCGCGAAGAATCTTTCTGTTGTCCTGTTCAAACATCCAACCCGTTTCCGTGATCTCCATATGACTTCGTCGATGGACCACATTGTAATCGTCCCTTTTGGTAAATTCCCGTCGGGGGAGGGGAGAATCGCCCTCGCCCTGCCAATAGGAGCGCCCGGCTGCGTGTACCCATTGCCCGGTACCTGAATATCTCGGTCCGTCATCCACTTGATATACTTTTTGGGTCCATAGTCGATTGCCCTGCGGTGCGGGTTTTTGTTCCCACCATTTATCTGCAGTGTAGGTCAGCTCATTTTCTGCATGTAATATCCAATCCTGCCGCCAGTGCTTGATGACAATGGTGTCGTTGATGACGAGCAGATGCTGGAGGGAGATAAAGTCGGCCTCATTTTGTATGACTTTTACGTATTCAATGCCCTCGGCATGGTAGGGTTTGGATCCCACTGTATCCAATGGGAAGATCTCGGCAAAGTCAAAGACAAGGGTGTGACAGCCTTCCATGCTCAGGATAGCGTTTCGGTCGGCATCGAGTAAGGGCGATTGTGCCCAGCTCATGGAGGTGCTCAGAACCAAGATGAAAAAGTTCAATATGTGTTTCATGGTGGATAATTTTGAGTGAAATTCTTGTTCAAATATAAGCTATTTAGATTAAATAAGAATAGTAGAAGAGCGTTTTTATTGAAGTATTGCGTTGGAATGCAAAGGTTCTGAGGAGGTTATTTGCAGAGATCGCGAATTCAGCCCGCATTATTCATAAAGTTTATAACAAACAGAGTTGTCTAATGAGAAAACTTTGTGTCCGAGCGGTTTCTGCCGGAAGCAATGAAGGATACTACCTATTGACATGCGATATATCTCAGTTGCAGTAAAAAGGAAGTGAATCATAAACCGCGACGGTTTTGGGCCGTAGGGTGAAAAATGCTTGCATTTATCGGATTAGATGTATGAAGGGCGTCAAATACTGCTATCTGAGATAAAGTTTACTTGGAAGCTAAGTTGGAATGTTCTATCTTTCTGAAAAAGAAGCTATGAGTGGAAGAATATTATGTATTGCGTGGATCATTTTGTTAGGTACTGCGGTTCAACCACTATTGTCTCAGGCCGTTTTAGTGGAAGATGAGTGGTCGGAGGTATTTGTTCCTCGGATTTTAAATTTGACATTTGTAGATGAGAGTCAGGCATTAGCTTTGAGTCAGGAGGGAGAAATCTACCGTCTGGATCTGACTCAGTCTCCCATCAGTCAGGAAGTTGTATTGGACTTGTCGGATGAAATCGGGGTTTCTGCCGGTGAACGCGGTTTACTGGGCTTAGCGGTACATCCCGATTACCCAATGGATCCCAGAATTTTTATAAATCACACGGAGAGCGATCCCTCATTGACTACCGTGGTGCGATCCTTTGAAATCGATCCGGAGGATCTCATGCCAATTCCAGGGAGCGATGTGGAGTTGCTTCGGTATGCGCAACCCTTTGATAATCACAATGGCGGACATATCACCTTCGGTCCTGATGGGTACTTATACATCAGCAGTGGCGATGGTGGATCAAGTGGTGACCCCATGAACAATGCGCAGGATACGTCGAGTTGGTTGGGGAAAATTCTGCGAATTGATGTAGATGGCTCAGGCGGTGGATTGGCGTATGACATTCCCGAAGACAATCCTTTTGTTGGAGGGGCAGGACGCGATGAGATTTATGCCTGGGGCGTTCGGAATCCCTGGCGATTTAGTTTTGATCGAGAAACAGGAGAGTTTTGGGCGGCGGATGTCGGTCAGGGGGCCTGGGAGTGTATTCATGTGATCCAAAACGGAAAGAATTACGGTTGGCGGATATTGGAAGGTTCCCATTGTTTCATGCCATCTTCAGGTTGTGACTCCACGGGACTGGAGCTCCCCATTTTTGAGTACAACCACAGTCAGGGCGATCGGTCCATTACCGGTGGGTATATGTACCGGGGAAAAAAACAACCGTTGCTGTACCGGAAATATGTGTACGGAGATTTTGTATCGGGTCGGATTTGGGCATTAGAAGTCACCCCGGATGCCCTGCAGGTGGTATCGAATGAGGAGTTGATGAATACAGACATTAACGTCTCAGCATTTGCTGAGGATTTGGAAGGTGAAGTCTATGTGTTGACATATGGATCCGGGGGCGTTCGAAGGTTGGTCGTAGAGCCGCCCGCTCCGAGCTGGACCGATGGATTAGACACAGTGTATATAGCAGATAAAATCCGGTGGACAGCAGAAGGCGCAGAGGTCGATGAATTTGTTCTGGAAATCAGTCGTGATTCTTCGTTTACCGATTTGGTTTATAACGGCACCTTGACCGACACCTTTTTTCATCCCGGTGTAGAGTTTGCTGATTTACAAGTAGGTCATTATTATTCCCGTCTTCGAGCGGAGAATCGGGCTGGGCAGGGCGAAGTGAGTCAAATTCACTCCTGGTATTATGCCGATGATGCCACGAGTGTACTTTCTGCCTTTTCAGCGGAGGATGTGTTGTTATATCCCAATCCAACCTCAGATGTATTGCGTGTGGAATGGCCGGAGGACTTTTCAGTATGGCAATACATCATACGAAATGCTCATGGTCAAGTCGTAATGGAGGG
>JAWLFI010000135.1:0-7171 GCA_041685645.1 Saprospiraceae bacterium
ATATCGGAGATTCCCTCGACGAAGCGACGGGAATTTTGCGTCCACTCACCTCCTGAAGGCCACAAAGAGGCAGATATGAAATAAATAATGGGAAAATTCGGCAAAAGTTATGGGGATTTCGCACAGGCACATTACTTTCATGGCATGGAAAAGTCAATACAGATAGAGGACAAGAAATTTCATTTGTTTTTGTCGCGCGATGACATCATGGAACAAGTAGAACGCACTGTCAGTTGGATGGATACTACATATGCCGACAGCGACGACTTGCCCGTAGTGATTCCCATTCTCAATGGGGCGCTCTTCTACGCCATGGATGTGCTGCGTCGAAGTGAGCGAGAATGGCAGTGGTTTCCGGTAAAAATCAGTTCCTACTCCGGCATGGAGCGCGGCAAAGAAGTAGATATTCTGAGCACCGATCTGGGCTTTTTGCGCGGCAGAGACGTGCTGATTATAGAAGATATAGTGGACACGGGACATACTATGACGGCATTTTACAAAGAGTTGCGGTCTGTCTTGCCCAAATCCATTCGTCTGGCCAGCCTTTTGATCAAGCCGGAAGCACTGGAAATGAAGGTGCAGCCTGATTTTGTCGGTTTTGAGATCGGTCGGGAGTTCATCGTGGGCTACGGTATGGATTATAAGGAAAAAGGGCGCTCCCTGGAGCATATCTACCAGTATCAGGGTGTGAAATAATCCTCGTATTCTGCTTTTTGTGCACTGATTTTCTACCTTTGCGCAAAAATATACTATGGACACATCCTTCTTAAAACGATTGGGAATAGAAACAGAAAATCCCGGCACCTGGTCCGGGCAGCAATCTTTCACGACAGATACGAAAATTGATTCACACACGCCCGTAGATGGCGCTTTAATCGGCCGCCTTACCGTTACGGATGAGAAGCAGTACGAATTGGTCATGCGCCAGGCGGAAACCGCTTTTGATAGTTGGCGCTCGATGCCGGCTCCGCAGCGCGGTGAGATCGTCAGACAGTACGGACAGAAGTTGCGCGAGCACAAGGAAGACCTGGGACGACTGGTCTCATACGAAATGGGCAAAAGTCTGCAAGAAGGCTGGGGAGAAGTTCAGGAAATGATAGATATCTGTGACTTTGCCCTGGGCCAAAGCCGCATGCTGTACGGCATGACTACACATTCCGAACGCCCTCAACACCGCATGTACGAGCAGTGGCATCCCCTGGGTGTAGTGGGCATTATTTCCGCCTTTAACTTTCCCGTGGCGGTATGGGCCTGGAATGCGATGATCGCTCTCGTCTGTGGAAATGTCTGCGTATGGAAGCCCTCTGAGAAGTCTTCATTGTGTGCCATCGCCTGCCAAAATTTATTCAATGAAGTGGCGGCAGAGAATGGACTGCCGGATGGTTTGTGCAATGTCATCACCGGGGATTACCGCGTCGGCGAAATGATGACCGGCGATCACCGCGTGCGATTGGTGAGTGCTACGGGTAGCACGCCCATGGGCAAAAAAGTAGGAGCCAAAGTCGCCGAGCGCCTTGGAAAAACCATTTTGGAACTGGGTGGAAATAATGCCATGATCATTACCCCTTCAGCCAATATGGATTTAGTGCTCACAGCAGGCGTATTTGGCGCGGTGGGAACGGCCGGGCAGCGCTGTACCAGCACGCGACGATTAATTATCCATGATTCAATTTACGATACGGTCAAAGAAAAGCTAGCTCATGCCTACAGCCAGCTCAGGATCGGTAACCCCTTAGAGGCAAAGAACCATATGGGGCCCCTGATTGATACCGATGCCGTGGCACAATATCAACGCGCACTGGAAGCGATTAAGGTTCAGGGTGGCACCATGGTCGTAGAAGGCGGAATATTGACCGGCCCGGGCTTTGAGAGTGGCTGTTATGTCAAGCCTTGCATAGCTGAGGTGGAAAATGACTACAATATTGTACAGCACGAGACCTTTGCACCTATTCTCTATATCATGAAGTACAGCGAAATCGAGGAGGCCATTCACATGCAAAACGATGTGCCTCAGGGCTTGAGTAGTGCCATTATCACCGACAGCGTGCGCGAAAGTGAAACTTTCCTCTCTTATAAAGGATCGGATTGCGGAATTGCCAATGTCAATATCGGAACTTCAGGAGCTGAGATCGGTGGCGCTTTCGGCGGCGAAAAGGAAACCGGTGGCGGTCGCGAAAGCGGATCAGATGCCTGGAAAGCGTATATGCGCCGACAGACCAACACCATCAATTGGAGCACAGATGTACCTCTCGCACAGGGCATTTCTTTTGACCTTGGTGGAGAATAGTCGCTGAGGGTTTTTTGCTGGCGCAAAATCGCGGTCGCTTTTTACCGCTTCATGTTGAGCACATTTTCATTCTTGCAGGTGCATTGCCGTGTCGAAAGTCATGCTGTGCCCAGCTGAAGGCGCGCGCGCTGCCCTCTGTCATAATCCAACAAATCCACCACGAATAGACCATTACTCTCTGCGATCTCTCAAATGGATCTCGCTACATTCGCGTCAGCGATGAGGAAGGCCATCCGCCGATCGGCGGATGGGTCCAAGACCTCCCGGCAGGGAGGGCGCAGGACCGATAGCCTGGATCGTAGCGCCGCCGCCGCAAAATTGGGGCGGCGGGACGCCCAAAAAATAAATAAAAAAAAGATCTTGTGAGTGATAGGAAGGACACCCAACGGCTCATCTGACCGAATCAATCATCGACATGCTTTGCCCCCATTTGGTAGCGAACGCCCAATTGAAGGAAACGCGCAGAACCCGGAGGAGTAGGCTTGATGGGATGGGCCAACAATGGGTTCAATCCGTGCCGATAGGTGGCTAAGAGGTGGATGTGCGGACGAAGGGCATAGCTGAGGCCGGCGACGGGGCGAATATCCCAGCGATTGAAGAGGATAAAGCGTTGTTCAATTTCTCTGGAGCTGTAACTAATTTCTGAAACTTCTCCTGAGGGACTGGACACCAGGCCGTTGTTCTGCTGAATGGGCCCCTCATGCACACTGTGAAATCGGTAGGCGACTTCCAGTCCCATGCTCACGGACCATCGATCGTGGATAGAATAGTCGAGATGGGCGCCGAGATAAGCGAAATAGTTGTTTTTTAGCTGAAGTCGGGCCTCTGCAAACTCTCTGTTAAGGGAAAATTCACCAGAGGATACTTCTGTGGACTGATCTAATAGAAACCGCGAACTACTTCTGTACTCTGTCAGGGCGACCTGAGCAGGCTGGTGCATGCCATTGATACCAAGGCCTGTGGTCATCATATATGACCAGCGATCAGAAAGTGAGGAGCGCCAACCCATGCCAGTCTGCGCTACATAAGAATAGGGCCGGGCGGTTCGCGTACCCATGGAAAGATCTATGAAAAAGCCGTTTTCGCTAACATTTTTTGATGCATCTATATCTGCTGATGGGAGAGATGATTTCAATAGAGGCGCGCCGGTGAGATCCGATGGCACGGGCATGGACAGGCCTGAATCCTCGAGCCAGGGTAAGGGGAGTGCTGAGCTATGCACTCTTCTTTGGCTCGTCTCGTCAGGGAAGGTTTCCGGAACCAGGGGTAGGCCGGCTGTTTTTGTATTTGAGAAAGGGTTTATCTCCGCCTCATGTGGATTTGCCGAAATGGGGGGCGACTCAGCCGCCCGGGTTGTGCGCTTAGAGGGGGTGAAAGCGACTGAATGGGTCTGTTTTGTTTCAGCCTTTGATGGGAGGGCATTGGTTTTTGATGTCGGCAAATCGAGATGGCTGCCTTTTGTTTTATCTTTTTCAGCGGGAATCCGGAATTCCGCTTGTGCAGTGGGGGTGTCTTCCGGACTGTCTTGTGGCAGACTCTGATTCATTAGTACCCATCCGGTTGCGAGGGCAATGACAGCCACTACACCAAACAGCCACCAAATCAAAAGGCCGCGTTTTCGCCCTTTGGGCAGACCCGCATCCAGTCTTTGATTCATGTCTTTCCACCCCTTTTGTCTCAACTTCTTATTCATCGTCTTATGCTATCGTTTTGTTCTCAGTGTTTTTTTTAATGCGTTTTTGCAGCTCTTTTCGCGCCTGGGTGAGGTACCATTTCGAGGTGTTTTCACTCATGTTTAGTTCCCTTCCAATTTCCGGGTGGCTGAACCCTTCAATCGCATGCATTCTAAAAACCATGGCCGCTTTGGGCGGCAATTCAGCCAATAATTCCAGCAGCTCTTCATAATAGAGTTCGCCTAGCGCTGTTGCCGGAACTTCTCCGGAACTTCGAACGCTATCCTCCGTTTCCAGAACAATGAATTTCTGATAGGATTTTTGGCTTCGAAAATGTTCCACCATGCTGTGATAAATAATCCTACGCACCCAGCCTTCAAAACTGCCTTTGTGTTCGAACGTATTGATTTTTTCAAATACCTTAAAAAAGCCTGAATTGAGGACGGACAAGGTTTGATCCTCTTCTTTAATATATCGAAAACACATTCGGTACATGTCGTCAAAGTATCGCATGTACAGGGCATGCTGACATTTGCGATTGTTGTTTTTACAGCCTTCGATCAGCTCTGAAACCGTGTATGTTTTTCTAAATAATTTCAAAAGGTATATCCGATATTGAATTGAATTCTTCGGTGCAGTATGTCTATTTCCCTCGTGAGGATATCGGGGTGTATTTCATGGTGAGTGAATTGCTGAACGATGAAATCTATTCCCAGGGTAAATGCAGAGTGTTGATTACCGGTAAAGATAACTCCCGTACCAATTCTCGCACGATATCCACCATTGATAGACCGTTCCGGAGGATTCCCCCAAAATACTTCCTCCTGACTGAGATACTGCCCAATGCCCCAGCCCAGACGCCCCGACAGAAAGGGGTTCACCCGGTTGGTGTACTTGATCCAATCATAGCCTAGGGTCAGAGATTCGGAAAGGGTGGGAAACATGCCATCAAAGACATCTGCCCCGACCTGCCCAACCAAAAAGTGCTCGGGGCGCCAGCGATATTTGTATTCGAAGGACATATTTGCGCCAGACAGAATCACCGAAGAACTTCCTCCAAAAATGAGTCCACTGGAAAGGTGATAAAAGTGGGGTCGCTTTTTATCTCGAAACAAATGGGACTTTTCTTCACTCTCGCTTTTTCCGGATTGTAAAGATTCGGGTTTAGCGGCTTCTATTTGTTTAAACTGACTTTGCAGAAATTTAATCCGATTCCCACTCTGCAACTCTATTTCTACGGTATCTCCTCGTATATCAATCAACTCGGCATAAAAACTCGCGTTGGACATCAGTCTAAAATAGGTGTCGTAGTTGTAGTTAGAGGCCCCGGGGGATTCTTGTGCCAGCAACAGTGAGCCATTCACTGTCCAGGCGGCGATCAGAATTGCAATAAAAAGCTTCAGTATGTTCATTAGGGTCGGTTGACGTGTATGTGGCTGAGTAATTCTAAGCTGGTCGGATCGCTGTAATCATATTGTCTGAAGCCATCGTCGCCGATGACCAATAAACTACTGCCGTGGAGAGCGATGGCATCGTAGGCATGAAAGCCTTTGACATGACTGTACAGTTGATTGTCAATATCGCTAATATCATCCACATCGAAAACTTTCAGGCCGTATTCCCCTTCGCAAATAAAGAGAAGTTGGTTTAAAACGGCCAATCCATGGGGGTTATCCATGGGGAAAGTGTGCAGCAATTTTGGGGAGTGAATATCGGAGACATCCAGCACTTCCAATTGGTTGGAGAATCCGCCACAGGATGTTCCACCCCGGAGTGTTACGAAAGCGATGTCGTTTTGAACGACGACGGGGTCACAGGCATTGGCGTGGGAGAAAGTCGATGCATGTTCAGGTTGGCTGGGGTCATCCAAAGTCATGATGTGCATGCCATTCGATGCGCCTAGAAACAAGTAATCTTCATAGGGGAAAATGGTCTCAATGCCCCAGGGCAGACCCGTTTTGGTCGAACTGCCCAGCGAACCGTCTGCGGCTATGGGCAAACTAAATATTTCTGAATTTCCCACGGCGTACAAATGGTTTTTCGTAATTGTGAATCGGGCCATGGAACCCCCTTGTCCGGTTTGGGGTGCTTGTGGGCCACCACTAATTCCATTTGTTGGGCCGCCGGATGTTTCGAAGGAGGATAGGTTTCTATTGCCGGCGAATTGGTCCAGGACCCAAATGCTATTACCCGATCCAAACCAGTCCTGACCCCAGCCTTCTTCTTCGCAATTGACAGTTTGTGTTACCTCAGTGGGTTCAAAATGGGAGGTGATGCCATTCGATCCTGCGTGGTAATGCGTGGAGAACACATCTTCTTTGCGTTCTAAGAGTTGAGGAGAATTGATGTTGGTAATATCAATGGTGACCAGATCGGTGTAGGCATCAGCATACAGGACACCGTTTTGAATAGCGACATCGTGATTTCCGGCTATGGGTAAAAATCCCAACGGAATGGGTTGGGCGGGATCGGAATTATCGATCCAGTGAATTCCTTCCCGAATTTCGTTAATGAGAATGAGGTCGTTGTAGAAATAGATTTTTCCGGGTTCTTGTAGTTCGCGGGGCTCTTCAAGGCTGACCGATGCTGCTCGGTACTCTTCCGGTGTAACAAACACGCGATCGTAGCGAACGAAAGTGCGTTCTTCCATGCAGTGGTCCGTTACACATGACATACCGAAAAGCATGAGGGCGGCAAAAAAAAGTATGATTCTCATTTTGAATTGGGTTTGATGTTAATGTTATAGCTTCTGATCGGGTTGGTATTCTTCCCTAAGTTATGAATGTGCCCGATCGTTTGCAAGCCTTTTTACTCCTATAGATGGTTTTCAACCCAACAACCGTTGGTGAATTTGTAGAAAAATATGGATTATTTCTTACTCTATGCTCAATATACCGAAATCTTGTGGTGTAAAAAGGGCAAAAATGGTCTCCAAGATATAAACGAAAAAGGGGGGTCTATATGTATTTGTGGGGTAATCCTTTACCGAAGCGAAGGAAAAAGCGCAAGCGTGAGGTGCCCGGAGGGCCTGGTGCCGCCGAAGGTGGTACGGAGCGAATAGCGAACCCCGGAGGGGACCGACCCCGAGCCGCCAGCTGGCTGGCGAGTGAGGGGGCACGCCCAAAAAAAAGGCCTGGAATAAAAAAGCCCTACAATGATTGATTGCAGGGCTGTAGCGCCTCAATCCTTCGGTAAACTCAGGATCTCACTC
>JAWLFI010000136.1:0-7138 GCA_041685645.1 Saprospiraceae bacterium
CGCATGAAAGAAATAATGTATCTTCACAGCATCCGGAAATTGTAGATGAATTGGAGCAGTTAATTGAGGATTGGTGGGAGCCGGAATTTTAATGTTTTTCAATTAACGTTTAACCGGAAATGGAGAGGAATTTGAAAGGATTTATACTATCTGGGTCAATGGTATCAGGGTTGGGCTTGAGATTTGATATGGGTTTCCTGGTATTAAGATGTGAGTTCAAGTAATTAGTGCAACACTAAAAAGTAACCCTGAGGGGCGCGCCCCTCAGGGTTTTCGGCCAAGCGGCTTATATTCGTGTTATCATGCAAAAATACAAACAACTTGACCTTAACGATCGTCACAAGATTAAAGCCCTGCTCGATACGGGCCACTCATAAACTAAAACCGCTGAAATTATCGGTGTTCACAAGTCGACTATTTTCGGTGAACTCTCTCGCAATGTCCCCACCCGTGGTCGCTATGACAACGAGTATCGCCCGGAGGCGGCTCAGCGAAAAAACCAACACCCGCCACAGCGGTAAACGCAAACACATTCGCTTTACTGAGGACTTTAAGTATCAGTCCAGCCAGAGGCTGCGTGAGGAAAAAATAAGTCCGGAACTGATCATCGGCCGCTGGAGCACCCAAGGCGTAGATGGAGTGAGCCATGAGGCGATCTAAAAGTGGATTTGGCGGGGAAAACGCCAAAAAGATCCAGCGACTAAGAGTCTCTATAAACACCTCAAGCACGGGCGGCAACGCCGCAAACGAGGCAATTATAACGACTCCAGAGGAGTTCCCACCGGACGTGTGGGTATCGAACAGCGTCCGGAGGTGGTTGACGAGTGCACCCGGCTCGGGGATATTGAGGCTGACTTCATAATGGGCAAAGCCCATAAATCAGCCATGGTGGTCATCACCGACCGGGCAACGCTGCTCACCCGCCTGACAAATAACACCAGTCGGCATGCTGATCTAACTGAGCTGGCTATTGAGTAGAGTCTGGCCCGGGTTCCAAAATCATTCATTAAGACCGTGACCGTCGATAACGATAAGTCTTTTGCAACCCACCAATAACTGGCAAGATAACTCGATGCTATGGTGTACTTTATCCGTTCCTACATGTCTCAGGATAAGGGAAAGGTTGAAAACAGGATTGGAGTGGTTCATCAGTTATTTCCCAAGGGTACAGATCTGCGAAATGTGTCGGGGCAACGCATTAAGTCTGTCGAACGATACATCAACAATCGACCTATTCAAAAATTTGGCTTCCTTCAACCCATAATATAAACCTTAAAACACTGCGCTGTTGCATTAGTGACTTGAACACAGCTTTTGAAAGGGTTAACAAACTATACTAAATTGACGATTTGAGTATTTTCACAAAATTTTTAAAAAGATTGCAGCAAAATTTGACAAATTGTGCCTTTTAGTATATAATCTATTTTGGCTTAACCGGTAAATTAAAATTCCTCAACATTATGACTTCCTGCAAATATTATGAAAGCGCTAAAAGCGCTTTTTACTAATTGTTTTAAAAAACAAATTATCGGTCGCTGCTTAATGCTCTCATTTCTTGAGTATCTGTCTTATGCTTTGTGGTTGTTTTTTCTAAAGAACAAAAGAAAGATAAGGCATGTGGTACGCATTTGGCTGATCACAAATACAATCAATAAAACTAAAAAAAAATTACTATGTACAACAAGGCTACCAGCATTTTAGTGTTTATGTTAGTGTTATTGCTACAAAGTTTCATTGTTAGCTCAGTTTTCGCTTTTCAGCAACAGGAAACTGATATTAGCGGTTCGGTAACGGATGCTCTAACGGAGGAACCAATTCCGGGGGTTAATATCGTAGTTAAAGATACCAATAAAGGAACTTCAACGAATTTAAACGGTCAGTTTGAGCTTAGCGTGTCATCGTTACAAGATACGCTTGTATTTTCTTTCATTGGATATCAAGATCAAGTTGTTCCTATTGACGGGCGTAACGTAATAGATGTGGAACTTGAACAGGAGACCTTTTCTGGGGAGGAGTTGGTGGTTGTTGGATACACAACACAAGAGAGACAAAATATATCAGGTTCAGTTTCAAGTGTAGATGTAGAAGGGCTTAATCAAGGGACATCCGGTCAGATCACAAAACAACTTCAAGGGCGAGCATCGGGGGTTTCAGTGTTGTCATCAGGGCAACCCGGAGAAGAACCTGATGTTAGAATCAGGGGAATTAATACTTTTGGGAATAATTCACCTTTATATATAGTTGACGGGGTTCCCACACAAAGTATCAATTCGCTAAATCCTAATGATATAGAATCCATGCAAGTCTTGAAAGATGCCTCTGCCGCCTCTATCTATGGCTCGAGAGCTGCTAACGGTGTCATAGTTGTCACAACAAAAAGCGGGCAGGGTGATGTAGCGGTAGAATACAGTGGTTATACTGGTTATAGTGTTCCCAAGAGTGAGAATGTGTGGAATATTCTGAACCCCCAGGAAATGGCAGAGTTGAAATGGACCGCAATTCGGAACTCTGGTGGAAATCCTTCTCCTGATCCCCAGTATGGCGACGGCGCAGATCCGGTACTACCAGACTACATTCGACCCGCTGGTGAAATGATCGGCGATGTTGATGAAGAGAATTACTTTCTTAATCCAGAATACAAAGATGCAGCTGCGCTTAACACATTTAACCAAATTGTGCGGGCTAATAAGCAGGGAACCGACTGGTATGATGAGATATTTTCTCCAGCTTTGTCAATGAATCATAATCTTTCAATAAGTGGCGGTGGCGAAATTGGAAATTATATCTTCACCCTAAACCATTTCAACCAACAAGGAACACTTGATAGGACGTTTAACCAGCGTACAACCATTAGGGTAAACACCGATTTTAATATTAGCGAAAACTTTAGAGTTGGGGAAAATCTTGCATATTCTCATTCTGAAAGTCCCCAAGTCAGTGCTCTCTCCGAGGGTAGTGCGATCGGGATGTCTTACCGACAGCAACCAATTGTTCCGGTATACGATATTGCCGGTAACTTTGCAGGTTCGGCAGGACAACAGTTAGGGCAGGCTGTAAATCCGGTAGCACAACAGTACCGAACACGAAATAACCAAGCGCTTAACAACAGGTTATTTGGTAATCTTTTTGCTGAGATAGATTTTGTAGACAATAAACTGCAATTGCGATCAAGTTTTGGTGGAGATATTGTTTCCTCAACAAGCAAGTCATTTACTTTCCCCACCTACGAAAATGCTGAGAATAACTCAACAAATGAGTTCAATCAGTCTGGTTCTAAGTCTTACAGCTTTACCTGGAGTAACACATTGACCTATCAAGACGAGTTCAGTGATGTCCACTCATTAGAATTAATTGTGGGTACGGAAGCTTTCCACAACCAGGGAACCAACTTTGGTGGATCTTCACAGGGGTATTTCTCCTTTGATCCGGATTATACAAACCTTTCTACCGGGTCGGGTAACAGGACAAATTTCAGCAATGAGTACAGGGACGGGCTGATATCGCTATTCGGGCGTGTTGATTACAACTACGATAGCAAGTACATTATAAGTGCAACGCTGAGACGCGACGGGTCCTCGCGTTTTGAAAATAACCAATGGGGTACTTTTCCGGCCGGTAGTATTGGGTGGCGAATTTCCCAGGAGCCGTTCATGCAGGGTATCCCCTGGCTTTCGGAACTACGCGTTCGAGCTGGTTATGGTGTCATGGGGAATCAACTGAATGTAGACCCGAACAACTCATATAACTTGTATGTGGGTGATAATAACTCTTCATTCTATCCTATAGATGGCAGTAATAACAATGTGCAGCAGGGATTTGAGCAGAGCCGTATCGGCAATCCAAATGCTAAGTGGGAAAAAAATATTAGTGGAAACTTGGGTATCGAAACAATTCTTTTTGGTGACAGACTTGAAATTGTTGCCGAGTATTATTGGAAAGATGTCGATGATTTATTATTTGACCCAAGTCTGGTGGGTACCGCTGGTACCGCAACACCTCCCTTTGTGAATGTGGCCAACATGAAGAATAAAGGGATCGATGCTATGGTAACCACAGTGGGAAATATCGGAAACAACTTTAACTATAATGTTGGTTTGACTTTTACCTCGTATCAAAACGAAATTGTAAAGATATCAGAAATTAGTGAGTTTTTTAGTCAGGATTCTCGACGATTTGGTGCAGATATTATCCGCAACGAGGTAGGCCAGCCGATATCTTCTTTCTACGGGTATCAAATAGAGGGCTTTTTTAATAGCCAGAGCGAGCTTGATGAAGCCAATAACAGTGCACCCAATGGCAACTACCAGACTGATGCGGATGTTGGAACCTTTAGATATGCCGATATTAACGGCGATGGCCAGATTACAGCCGCTGACCGTACATTTCTGGGGGATCCCAACCCGGATTTCACCTATGGGCTTGACATCGGGCTAAATTACAAACGTTTTGATCTGAGTGCTTTTTTCTACGGTTCGCAGGGAAACGATATCTGGAATCAGGTAAAGTGGTGGACCGATTTTTACTCCAATTTTAGCGGTGCCAAAAGTCGTGCTGCATTATATGATTCCTGGACACCAGAAAATCAGGATGCATCTCTACCATTACAGACCACAGGGGGGGGGGAAAGTACATCTGCTGTGCCAAACTCCTATTTTGTGGAAGACGGGTCGTATTTGCGGATGAAAGAGCTGGTTGTAGGGTATACCCTGCCAGAAGACCTGATCCAAAAAATTTCGGCTTCCCGCCTGCGGATTTACTTGCAAGCTTCCAATTTATTCACAATTACGGGCTACAGTGGTATTGATCCTGAAATTGGAGGTGGCAATACGAATTTTGGTATTGATGAAGGAGCGTATGCGAGTATGCGTCAGTTCTTGTTCGGTATTAATCTTACGTTCTAAATAAATGATATTATTTAATAATAAAGAGGATTGCTTTATGAACTTTTCTATCAAAACACCAATAATGTTAGGTCTGATATTTGTTATCGGATTCATATACGCATGTGATTCCATTATTAACGTACCCCCGAAAGGAGCGTTAAGTGAAAATGTACTGGACAATCAGGAGGGTGTCGAAACACTTTTGATAGGGGCTTACGGAGCTCTAGACGGGCAAATGCTAAATAGTGAACGAAGGGAGGCCACTGATGTCAGCAACTGGGTGTATGGAAGTCTTGCCGGTGGTGAAGCCCACAAAGGGGAATCGCTGGGTAACACCAATGGATATCTCCAGATTGGAAACGGCAACTCTTCTGCCAGCATTGGCTTTTTCAACGGAAAGTGGACAGCACTCTATGAAGGCATCAAGCGTACTAACTCGGTCCTGGCATTGCTCCCTGAAGTGGACGATATGAGTGAAACCGACAAGAATCGGGTAGCAGGAGAAGCCCGGTTTCTGAGAGGACATTACTACTTTGAACTAAAAAAAATGTTCAATATGGTTCCTTGGATCGACGAAAATACTGAAAATCCAAATCAGCCAAACGACCAGGATATCTGGCCTAATATTGAAGCAGACTTTGAGTATGCCTATCAAAATCTGCCGGAAATTCAGAATGACGCAGCACGGGTAAATAAATGGGCAGCCGCCTCATATTTGTCCAAAACCTTTGTGTACCAAGAAAAATGGAATGAGGCCAAGCCGCTATTCGATGAAATTATTACCAGTGGGGTAACCTCGCAGGGAGTTACTTACGATTTGATTGAGGAGTTTCGGCAAAATTACAATCCGGCACGTGAAGATGGGAACCCAGGGGCTGTATTCGCCGTGGAGATGGTAGCCAACGATGGTACTGGCCATACTAACAATGCCAACTTGGGAATGTCCTCCGCTTTTCCATATGGTGATACCAGCCCATTTCCATGCTGTGGTTATTATCAACCAACACAGGACTTGGTAAACTCCTATCGTACCGATGGCAACGGGCACCCAATTATCAATGTAAATAATCCAGATCCCTACAATGACCAGATGGTTAAGAATGATATGGGCGTATCTCCGGAAGACCAATTTGACCTTTATGACGGACCACTGGATCCCCGGCTCGATTGGACCGTCGGTCGTCGTGGAGTGCCGTATTTAGACTGGGGTCCATACGAGGGAATTAACTGGGCTCGTGAACCAGGAAATTTTGGACCCTATGGTCCTAAAAAACATGTTTACTGGGCCGAGCAGCAGGCGGAGTATGCAGATCTTAACTCATGGGCTCCTGGTTCCGCAATAAATACTTATGTAATCCGATTTGCTGACGTGCTATTGTTGGCTGCGGAAACTGAAGTTGAGGTTGGTTCCCTGGAGCAGGCGCGGGAGTATGTAAACCGGGTACGTGAGCGGGCCGCCAATGAAGATGGATGGGTAAACCTGGATCACAACCGATCGCAAGCGATTGCGGAAGTTGCTAACGAAAACGATATGTTGAGCCTTGAGGATGTGGGGCAGTTTGATTGGGTGATCCGGGAAGACAATCAAACTACATTTGTATACCTGGGCGGCGGATCTGGAGACGCAAATAATTGGCAGGAATATGAAATTCCCAACTATGAAATTGAATTATATACTGCTACCCAGTTTGCAGATCAGAATTTTGCCCGTGAAGCTGTGCATTTTGAGAGAAAACTCGAATTAGCTATGGAAGGTCACCGATTTTTTGACCTCGTACGATGGGGCAAAGCTGAAGAGCAGCTTAATGCATTTTTTGATTACGAAGGACCTGCGTTGGGAATTTCAACCCGTGATGGTGAGTTCATATCCGGTAGAAATGAATACTATCCCATTCCGCAAGTTCAAATCGATTTGAGTACCGTGGGCGGAGATCCGGTATTGCAACAGAATCCTGGCTATAATTAAGGTGTTAATCAGGATATAACTGAATTTATCTCTTTGAATCTGGAAGAGGCAGCCTCAAAAAGTTGCCTCTTTTTTAATTGGTTTTTGCAAAACTCTCTTAATATAATATCTATCTTTAATCCACAAAACTGTTTAAGTTATAATACACTGTTGTTATTACCACTATGTTCAAAATCTATTAAGCTGTAACTGTTGTATAGCATAACATAGTTGACACTTTTTTGACTGTTAAGAGCGGGGCGAAGCCCCGGCCCCCTGCAGGGGGCGCTTAAGGGTCAATTTCATAGCA
>JAWLFI010000137.1:0-7108 GCA_041685645.1 Saprospiraceae bacterium
GGTAAAGTAAAGATCGTAACAGCGATGAAGAAATTTCACAATACCGGTAATGCTCTGGGTATCCCATGGTTTATGGTCCTCAATGGGACCGAGGAACATTTCAAACATGCGAAAGCCGTCGGCTCCAAATTCTTCGATGACATCATCGGGATTGACGACATTGTGTTTTGACTTGGACATTTTTTCTATATCAGCCCGGAGGGGGAGGAAGGCACGCTGCTCCTCATCGAATTGCCAGGGCAGATCGCGCTCGGCATCTATTCCTTCAAATCTTCGATCTTCGGCTTGCAGCTCAAGAAAGTCCGATTTGAATAAGCGGTCCTTCTCATCGGCACGATCTATCGGCACGTGAATGCTTCGCTGCTGATTGCGCTGAGTGATGTCGAGCAATAATGATCGCCCCTGAATCATCCCCTGATTTATCAATTTTCGAAATGGCTCTTTCGTCGGAACTTTTCCGAGATCATAGAGAAACTTGTGCCAAAATCTAGCATACATCAAGTGTCCCACGGCGTGCTCCGTGCCGCCGACATAACAATCGACATCGCGCCAATAATCCACGGCATCCCGACTAAACATTTCACCTTCATTATGCGGGTCCATGTAGCGTAAAAAGTACCAGGAAGAACCGGCAAAACCGGGCATCGTATCTACTTCCCGACGGTGACCGTTTTCCATTTGAACCCAATCATCAGCAAAGCTCAGTGGGCTTTTTCCCTCCTTTTGCTGAATCTTTTCCAATTTCGGCAGGCGAACGGGCAACTCTTCAAAGGGAACGGTATGTGGCACGCCTTCCGTATCGTAGGTGATGGGAAAGGGCTCGCCCCAGTAGCGCTGCCGACTGAAATTAGCATCTCTCAATTTATAATTGATGGTCCGGCGTCCATTTTTCTCTTTTTCAAGGGCGACAATGGCCGCTTCAATGGCTTTTTCCACTGACATTCCATTCAAGAACTCGGAATGAATCATTTTTCCCACTTTATCCTGCGGACTGGCTCCGGGATATTCCGACTGATCGACCACCTGAGGTATGGGCAGGTCAAAATGCCGGGCGAATGCCTGATCCCTCTCGTCATGTGCCGGCACAGCCATGATGGCACCTGTACCGTAATCCTTTAATACATATTCGCTGATGTAAATAGGCAGGGGCTTATTGCTCAGTGGATGCGTGGCATAACCTCCGGTGAATGCGCCACTCACTTTTTTATCAGACATGCGCTCAATTTCCGACCGACTGGAGGCATAGTCGATATACTGCTGCACCTCTTTTTCCTGAGAAGAGGTAGTCAATTTCCCTACGGCATCGTGCTCTGGTGCCAACACCATAAAACTACAGCCATATAATGTATCCGGTCGGGTGGTAAATACCTCAATCGAGCCCGACACATCTTGCAGGTCAAATCGTATCGTAGCCCCTTCCGAGCGACCAATCCAGTTTTTTTGTTGAGCGATCAGAGCGTCGGACCAGTCCAGCTCTTGCAGTCCGGCGGCCAGGCGCTCTGCATAAGCAGTGATTCGCAATGACCACTGCAACATGGGCTTTTGGATGACGGGATGACCGCCGCGCTCAGAGACTCCGTTGACCACCTCATCATTCGCCAAAACGGTTCCCAGCGCTTCGCACCAATTGACATAACTTATTTTTCGATAGGCCAATCTGTAATTCATGAGCACCTCTTCCCGCTCTTTTCGATCCATATTTCTCCACTCTAAAGCTGTAAAATCCAGCTCTTCACCTCCAATAGCGGGCACCCCTTCGCTTCCATTTTTATCGAAATAGCTTTCCAATTGGTCAATCGGCCGGGCACCGTCGGCATCTGTATCATAAAAATGCCCATATAAAAGCAAAAAGATCTTTTGGGTCCATTGATAGTATCTGGGGTCACTGGTTTTTAATTCCCGGCTCCAGTCATAGCTCAATCCGATATTTTCCAATTGTCCCCGAAACTTCTCAATATTTTCCTCAGTCGCACGCTGCGGATGAATACCGCGTTGAATGGCGTATTGTTCTGCAGGCAAGCCAAAAGAATCATATCCCATGGGATGCAGCACATTATAGCCCTGCATGCGTTTGTGTCGGCTGATAATATCGGAGGCGATATAGCCCAAAGGGTGCCCGACGTGGAGCCCCGCACCGGAAGGGTAGGGGAACATGTCCAGCACGTAGTACTTGGGGCGATCAGAAATACTGACCTCGTAGGTTTTCTCTTTTTGCCAGCGCTGCTGCCATTTTTTCTCGATCCTTCTGGCTGGATATCGCATATCGGTTTCTTTTGGTGTGCGAATTTATTAAATTAGAACGTTTATGTATCTTTATGATACAAAGATAATGGGTATTATGATAGGAAAATTAATAAAATGGGGCTTGATTATCATCATTGCCGTATTGGCCTACAATTACTTTTTCGGGACGGAAGAAGAACGCGAACGTTCACAATCCATATTTCAGCAGACGAAAGAAGTAGGAGTTGCGGTTGTAGATTTTGTCAAGGACGAAACCGAAAAAGTAAAAGACGGGAAATACAATGATGTCATCGACAATATTTCCGGCTATCTGCGAGAGTTAAAAACGGACTCGAATGCCGTCGAAGTAGAAAACATTCGCACCGACCTACAGCGAGCGCAGGAGGATTACGAATCCGATGGGAATAATGCTGACTCCATCAAACAGCGACTGAATCACATTTTAGATCGAGTCGAAGATCTCAAAAAGAACTAAGCTCTATCACACCGAATAATCGACGACAATCCATCGATGAGCATATTTCCGCGCGCCGTTCTCGATTTAGTAGGATAGGCCGCCTCAATAATTAGGAATTGGTGATTCTTCTCAGCTTTGAACCGAATATCTTCCTTCCGCCAATCCGTATCTTCCAGTTTGTCCGACTCAAAAATTAATTGCTCCCGGACACAAGAAGAACTTCCAAGCCAAATTCTACATCGAATCGCTTCGTTAAAGCCCGCATAGGTGTCCGACTTCGCCAGAAAGAAGGAAAAAGTATAACACTCTCCCCCTTCCACGACCACCGGCAGCCGCTGCCCCACACTTTCATATGATCCATCACTGCGAGTAATCAGCCCCATATAGGTAGATCCATCTGCCGCATCCATGTCCACACCCCAAACGCCGGGGAAAATATCCGGTGTCGTATTGACAGCACAGGGCGTCCATCCCACAGGTACAAAAGCCTCCTGAGGTTCGCCCTCAAAGGAAGGATTGACAAAGGATTGCCCTGGCAATATCACCGTACTTACGCAGCTTACGAGAATAATAATTATTAAGCGAAAAACCGGCATCTCATTCATAAGGATTTCATATCACTTACTCAAAGGTAAAGAAATTGACTCTCTTCAAGCAGTCGAATGATACAAATTTGCAGCCCCGGGCGCCATGGAAAATTACTATTTTTTTCATTTTAATTTGGGCGTGCCCCTCGGCATCGGCTACCGCCGTGCCCTCGGGTCAGGCTGTTCGTGGGTTCCGTCCTCATTCGCTGCGCTCCCTCGGACCCTTCGCCGCCTCCATCGGCGGCTCGGCCACTACCATCCTTCACGCAGCACCAGTCCAACACAAGGACTAAGGCTTGTTATAGTCCGTTGTTATCCCACCGACGGGAATCACTACAGTATTTTGCCTGGAATATAGACGAAATGGTCATTCATCAAGTAAAAATGTATGGCTCATTTCTTATCTTCGGGCTATGGAAAAAATACTCTTACAAACACTGAGGGGAGAAACGGTCGCCCGCCCGCCCGTCTGGTTGATGCGACAGGCAGGACGCATTCTACCGCAATACCGAGCCCTGAGAAAATCCCTTTCGGGATTTAAGGAATTGGTCGAGACCCCTGAGCTGGCAGCAGAAGTGACTCTACAGCCCGTCGACGAACTCGGAGTAGATGCGGCCATTATCTTCAGCGACATCCTCGTTATTCCCGAGGCACTGGGTTTGCCCTATGAGATGATAAAAGGCAAGGGACCATACTTTCCTAAAACCATAGACAATCCTGCAGATATTCAAAATCTGAATAGCCAATCAGACCATATTGAAGAACAATTGGTATATGTGAGTGAGGCATTGAAGAAAGTCAGACAACAATTAGCTCCGGACAAAACCCTAATTGGGTTTGGAGGGGCGCCATGGACATTATTGGCCTATATGATTGAAGGGCAGGGGAGTAAAACCTTTAGCAAGGCCCGCAAATTTTTAGTACAGGAAGAACGAGCAGCCCATCAGTTGCTAGAGAAAATCACTGAAGCCACCATCTTCTATTTTCAACACCAACAAAGGGCAGGTGCTGAAGTCCTACAACTCTTTGATTCCTGGGCGGGCTTATTGAGTCCGGCTCAGTACCGCACTTTTGGCTTACCATATGTTAAACAAATTTTAGACGCAGTTGAAGTACCCTCCATCTTCTTTGGAAAGGGGGCTTTTTTCGCCCTTTCCGATATGCAAAAATTACCTTGTGAAGCGCTTGGAATAGACTGGAATATGATGCCCTCAGAAGTTCGCCGAACGCTGGGAACTCAACAAGTCGTGCAAGGAAATCTGGATCCCGCTGTACTTTATGGCTCCCCTCAAAGCATTGAAAAAGCAACGCGAGAAATGATTGCAGCATTTGATGGACATCACATCGCAAATTTAGGCCACGGTGTGTATCCCGATACTCCTTTGGATGGCGTCAAGGCCTTCGTCCAAACGGCCCTGTCCTACAGATATTGAATTGAATGCCACCTCAAACATCATTTTATTTGCTACATTTGTTTTCAGTAACTAGAAAAATCTTAACACATGGGCTGGTTTAAGCGATTAAAAGACGGGATCCAAACAGCAACTAAGTTCAAGAAAGAAACTCCGGATGGCCTATGGCATAAGTGTAAATCCTGCAGTGAGCTGAGTACCATGAAAGAAATGAAGGAGAACTTCTTCATTTGTCCTAGTTGTGGTCACCATACGCGCATCGGTTCTTACGATTATTACGAACTCATTTTCGATGGCACCTACAACATTCTTTTCGACGATATTGAATCTTATGATTTCCTGAATTTCACTGATTTAAAATCCTATACTGATCGCCTGGAGAAAGCTAAGATAAAAACTCACCTGGATGATGCCATGACAGTAGCTGAAGGGAAGGTCAATCGAAGACCTCTCGTGATTGCCGCAATGGACTTTAGCTTTATCGGTGGGTCAATGGGTTCCGTAGTAGGCGAAAAAATTGCCCGATCTATCGATTATTGCATCGAAAAACGAGTGCATTTTATGATTATCTCAAAATCAGGAGGCGCCCGAATGATGGAAAGTGCTTTTAGTCTCATGCAAATGGGAAAAACAGCGGCGAAATTGAGCCAACTTTCCAAAGCGGGAATTCCGTATTTCTCCTTCCTGACTGACCCGACCACGGGTGGCGTTACCGCTTCATTTGCGATGTTGGGCGATGTCAATTTTGCAGAGCCGAATGCCCTGATCGGATTCGCCGGTCCTCGGGTGATTAAAGAAACCATCAAACAGGACTTGCCCGAGGGATTTCAACGCTCTGAATTTCTCTTACAACATGGATTTCTTGACTTTATCGTCAATAGAAAGGACCTCAAGGAACAAATCGACGATCTCGTTTATTTATTTCCGATCAAGGAGTCGTAACGACCCACATTTCGCTTTGAAAAGGCTCAAAAGCAGACTTCAAGTCCTGAAAGAGCTTGGGGCCCCGTTTTTCATAGTATTCCAGAAAATTCGTCCGCCTTTCTTGTAGACTTCCGTTGGGAGCAATTTCACTTCGAATGCGTCGCAACCGCTGGTGTTGAATGTCGTTCTTTACTTTCAATGACCGACGCACCTTTTTCTGCAACCGATCCAGGGTTTTCAAGGCATCCACGCGAGCAGCCTCTGTTGAATAGTCCAAAGTGGGGTCGACTTCAGAAATCTTCACCTGAAGAGTATCAAAAGCCGCGTGCATTTGCTCGTATGCCTTGCTAAAATCAAGTTCAGTGGGGAAGTCATGATCCAACCACCCCTTTTCCAAGTCGTGTAGATGTGAAAACCACTGCTCCACGGGCAACCCAAAATCCTTTAACGTTCTCCATTGCGCTGTGGCTATAAGGGTGGCGGAGTGCCTGCGGACCAATAAAGGTAGTGGCAAATCAAATTCATTAAATTGACGTTTTCTTTCCATCCAATAGGCTAATTCGCCTCCTCCACCTACATAAATTATATTGGGGAAAATAAATTCCTGATAAATGGGGCGCATTACAACATTAGGACTGAATCGCTCCGGATGGTTCTCAATGCAATTAGACATGTCTTCCACGGACATTTTAATCTCACTATCTAACACATAATACATATTGTTCTCATATGTAATTCTTCTTCGTTGACCATCGTAGAGGTAAAAAAAGTTGATGTCTCTTGCCAGGGCCTGATCGCCATATCCCATTTGTTGCAGCTCCTCTTGAGATTGCTCCACCAAATCTCGAGAAGGCTGTTCTAGAACTTCCCTTTTAATGTGTGGTACAAAAGCACGTTTTAACTCCCTGTTATCCATCTGAACGATGAGCAGGGGCTCATCGCGAAATAGTTGTAGAAGAAAATACTGCATCGCATCACCGACGGAACGATTGCCATCAAAAGAGTCATGCATGAGCTCGATAATTTCCTCTCCGTAATAACTCCCTTTGAGCTGCTTGTCCAGTTTTTCAATGATGGGTACAATATTGCGAGTGGACATACGACCTACTGCGTCACCCGCCGTTTCATCCCGCCACTCCAGTCGATCTGATTTGTAATACAAATGATTCATTTCCTCAAAGTCGTGATCCTCTCCACCTATAATAAATAAAGGCAAAACTGAACCTTTGGAATAAGAAGCATTCACAGCCTCAGCAGTTACAATGGCACTGATAATTTTATGTATAAAATACAATGGACCAGTCAGTAAACTCGGTTGGTGCGCCGTAATAACAGTGAAGGTATTCTCGTCGCGCAGTTGGTCCACCACTTTTCTTCTTTCCCCGGATAACAGACCGAGTTTTCGATATTGGGAGCAGATTACCTCAGTAACCATTTCTCGTGAAGTGGAATAACTCGATTTTTTTTTGTCTATTTGGTCTAGG
>JAWLFI010000138.1:0-2212 GCA_041685645.1 Saprospiraceae bacterium
CTCCTCCAGAAGTGCGTCCCATAATTTGCGATCCCAGGGGTATCTGTCGGTTTGATTGTGAACCTCCATCCCTACAAGTTTTTCGTAATTGTAAAAAAGTCCCATGTAGCGGGCAAGGGCAAAGTCGGGGATAACTTCATCATCACCGTCCGGTTCCCAGTAGCGGCCCGGATGGGCAAGCACGTTGAGGCCACCGGTTTCTTCCACCTCCCGTAAAGAGGTATGGAGTTGCTCAGGCACATCGTTACGAAGCGGATATGGATAGCGGGTGAATAAGCTAAGGTTGTGGTGATGTCGGGAAAGTTCATTACCGGGTATTGCAAGCATATTCAGCTCTTCCGGGCTTCTGCCATACTTTTCCCAGGGCCAGGTTAAATGGTTATGATCTGTAAGGGCAAGCACATTGTACCCTTGGTTTTTGTATCCATCGATAACAGCGGCAGGTTCCTGGCTCCCATCCGATTCGGTGGTGTGGGTATGGAAATTGCTTTTGAAGTGCTCACTGCTGAAATTCACATTGGAATACGGGTTAAACACCACAACTTTTTGTTGTGAATACAGTTCCGGGGCCAGCATCTGCATCAGCAGAATTATGAGAGCAAAAGATGAGAGTTTATAATGGAGCATTGGCTTAGATTTTTGAATTACATTGAAATTAAGTCGTAATCGATTCTCTAAAAAGTATAGCCAATATGTTTTTTAAACATATTATTTAATTGTAAATAGTGGAATTTCTTTTTTGATTCAAATTCGTAGTTCTCAAAACCAGAAGTTTCTGCCCACCCAAATATCTGTTAACATCGTTAGATTTTTCTTCACTCCGGCTATGCCAGACGCGAAAATAATTCTATCTCTATTTGAGATTAAATGCAGCCTCCATTAAACGTCGCTGAGCCGAGGGAACTCCGAGACCGGTGGCTGTCTCTTCCCAATTTGAGACTGAACACTGCACTTCTTCAATGATTGTATCCATCTCCTAATTTAGGTTGAAGTACTCCCCGACGGATCTGGAAATATTGTAGTCTGGCGTATTCGGCCATTGCTTCTCGTAAGTAAAACTCCGGGCTACATGCCCATGGCTTCCTGTGCGGAAAGTATGCCCATTTTGACAGGATTTGACATGCCTTGCCAATGTGCATATACGATAATATCTGTTTTTTTTGAAGCCATACTTACAGATCCATGTCTTGCAGTTTACGGCCAAATATGTCATCGGCGGCCACCTTCAAAAAATCCTCGTGTAAGTTGAGTACTCGCAGCACATTAAAGTACGCTCCAATAGCCACAGATGGTTTTCCCAGCTCAATATGATACAGGGTGGTACGGTTGATGTCAGCCCGTTCGGCAACTTGAGTGGTTGTAAGTTTACGACGTTTACGGGCAAGCTTTATATTTTCACCAAGCTGCTCTAAGATCTTGCGATGTTGTGGGAATATTTTTTGTTTTTTTGATTTCATACTGTTGAATATTATCATCAATATTAATTTATCTGTTTATAATAATCAACAATAATTTAATCTAATAATGTTAATGGTTAAAAAATTGGGGTTTGGTGACAGATCCTGAGTATTGAAGAGATCATTGCATCGAGGGATAAATTAGCCTAAAAAAGTTTGCCAACACCAGAAATAAATAAAGCCCCAGTCTCATGCAGAAATTGAAGCTATAACTCTAACGCCCGCATAGAAATAAGGTTATTCCTTCAGACAGCCTTAAGTCCGCTCTCATTGAATTCAAGTATTGAGGCGCCGTACCACGGGTCGCTGACCCGTGACCTCTGGGTGAGGTTTGGTTTACAAATGAACGGGATGTCTCGACTCGCTCCGGAAAGCACGGAGCTCACTCGAAATGACAGGCAGTCTGCTTGCGGACACTTCATTTTGTAACCCGGGAATTCCGCAAGGCGATCCCTTCGGGTTATTCCCGGGATGTGGCGAGCAGGGGTCAAAAGAGTGCCATAAGGCACGGCCTATTCTCATTTCCCCGTTTCCTGTATCTGCCGTGCCTGACGGCACTATCCATAATCAGGCTCCGGTTATCCCAGGGATAAATCCCTGGGTTACAAGATGGGTACGATTCCTCTCGGAATCTTTTCGTCACTTCCCCAACACCGCCTTTGTCACTACGTGCTACTGATGAGCGGAGAAATCCCGTGGTGGCATGGTTGGTCGAATGAACGAGATGTCTCGGCTCTCTTCGGAAAACTCAAAGC
>JAWLFI010000138.1:2312-7079 GCA_041685645.1 Saprospiraceae bacterium
TCACTCGAAATGGGTACGATTCCTCTCGGAATCTTTTCGCCGCTTTCCCCAACGCCGCTTTTGTCACTACGTGCTATTGTGGAGTGGAGAAATCCCATAGTGACAGGGGCGGTCGAATGAACGAGATGTCTCGACTCTCTTCGGAAAACTCAAAGCTCACTCGAAATGGGTACGATTCCTCTCGGAATCTTTTCGCCGCTTTCCCCAACGCCGCTTTTGTCACTACGTGCTATTGTGGAGTGGAGAAATCCCATAATGACAGGGGCGGTCGAATGAACGAGATGTCTCGGCTCGCCCCGAAAAACATGGAGTATACAGCAGGGGGCAGGGAACAGGATGGTTAAGGAACGAATTTTCTTCCTATACATTCACTAACGTGCTCTTTAAATACAAATCAAAGGTGATTCTATCTATTCGACAGGGTAGTAAAATGAAGGGAAATGAAAGATTTGTTTGCCAGAATATTAATACAAGTTATTAGTATTCACTGGATACATTTGAACGATATCAATAAAGTTTACCCACCGGCAAATATACTTTGATTCCATCCTGTTTATAAGAGATTGAATCTCAGGCATTAGTTTACATAGTAGTAAATTAAAAAAAGAGAATAGTCGAATCTGCCTGCTAAAAGCAGATTGATATTACGCCCGATATCGCTGTTGTAAGACGTATATATTTTAGCGAGTGCAAGAACTAAAGCTGCTGACCACCTTGAAATTTGGTTTGACGGGCACTCATTTCATGGAGATTAAGTGAAATAATGCCCAGGGTAATAGGTGCAAATGTATCATTTTGAAACCAACCCCAATTTATATAAAATGGTCAAGGGCTCTGTTTGGCTTTCCTATCGGTACACGTACACAATTTATTTTTATATGAAGGGCCTATTTTTACAATCACTGTAAACAACACGATATGACAGCAAAAATATTTGCGGCAGCATTATTAATGATATTATTTGCTTTCTGTTTTTATCCAGATAATTTGATAGCCCAATCTGCCCGGCAAGAAGTAGAAGGGGCCATCTTTTCGCTGGGTCAGGATTCGGAGGTCCCGGATCTCGGACCTGTTGAAGTTGAACCGATTAGCGCTCCCGGAACAGCAATAGCAGAAGACTCCTATGGCTTCATGTGGTTTGGAGGGAATTCCGGACTTTATCGGTACGACGGAATGGAAATGATTCGATTCCAGCGTGAGCCCTATGATTCCACATCCCTTTCTGAAACCTGGGTTGAAAGTTTATTTGCAGGATCAGATGGGTTACTTTGGGTTGGTACCTTTGGCGGAGGCCTGAACCGCTTTGACCCTGAAACAGAAACCTTTACTCATTTTACTCATGAAGCCGGAAATCCCTCGAGCCTGAGTCAGGATACGGTAACTGTTATCCTGGAAGACAGTCAGGGGGTTCTTTGGGTGGGTACTCATGGAGGGCTCAATCGATTCGACAAATCAACAGAAACCTTTACCCGCTTTCAGCACGATCCCGGGGATCCAACCAGCATCAGTAATAATCAGATTCGTGCTCTGTATGAGGATTCAGATGGTATCATTTGGGTTGGAACCGGGAGTCCTGCGCCAACAGAAACCCCGGTTGGTGAAGGCGGACTGAACCGCTTCAACTTTGAATCACAGACGTTTACCAGGTATCTGCATGATCCGGAGGATTCAACAACCCTGATCAATAATAAAGTAATGAGCCTGTATGAAGATTCCCGGGGGACATTTTGGGTGGGTACCAGTGGCGATGGGCTTCATTCAATGAATCGCCAGACGGGAAAATTTACCCGGCATAGATTTGACCCCGATGACCCTTCGAAGCTGAGTGCTCCGTTTTCAATAGACAATATTGATTACTTAGAAGGTTGTATTGGGTTTGACTGTGGGGGAGTAACGTTTATACATGAAGATAGCCAGGGGTTGCTGTGGATTGGAGGGCTTCATTCAGGAGTAAAAAGGTATCAGCCAGAAACAGGGGCTTCCACTATCCATCATAGCGATAACAGTAATTTGATATTGAATGGAATCTGGTCTGCCCATCAATCTCAGGACGGTACGTTCTGGATTGGTGGCTGGGGAGGCGCTCAAAAAGTTTCAGCATCACTAAACTCTTTTCCACTACTTACACTTACTGAAGAGAATGGCGTAACCTCAATTGGGGAAAGTCCGGATAACGGAATCTGGATTTCTGATTCGTTTGAAGGTCTGTTTTTCATTGATCGATTAAACAATACTATTACTCAATATCAATCACGCGAAAATGACCCAAGAAGCCTCATTTCAAATTTTATAAGCCATTTTGACCTGGATTCTTCAGGAGATCTATGGATCACGCATAATTATGGCGGGATTAGCCATTATGACTGGTCTGAAAATACGTTTAACAGGCTTTTCACAGACGAAGGGCCAAATTCCCTGAGTATTATTCCCAAGAACAGTATCACTATTGATCAAAATGATCAGATTTGGGTGGGTACATTTGGCTTTGGAATCTACCTGCTTGACCCGGAATCTGAATCTATTCTTGGGAATTATGTCCACAACCCAAATGACTCAAATAGTTTAAGTGACAATAGAATTATTTCTATCAAGGAAAATCAGGAGGGAAATTTGTGGGTTGCTACAGAAAACGGACTCAACTTTATCGAGCGGAAAGGTAATGACCGATCCGGCCCTTTCACATTCAAAAGATATCTACCCGGACTAATTATTGTAACGGTATTGAAGGATGACAGTGAAACATTATGGGTAGGAACCTGGGGCTCAGGACTTATTCGCCTGGATCCTGAAACCGGGGTAAGCACTCAATTTACGACTGAGGATGGATTACCCGGCAACAATGTAGTAGCGATGATGGAAGATGATGAGGGATACATCTGGCTCAGTACAACAGAAGGACCTGCAAGACCTATAAATGGAAGTCTCAGCCGGTTTAATCCTGCCTCAATATCTTTCACCAACTTTACTAAACAAACAGGCCTTCCGGATATTATATTTGGATCAAGCAGCTTAAAAACAGAGGATGGTTTACTTTTCTTTGGAGGAAGTGGTGGAACAACATTTTTTAATCCTTCCATGATTCAGGATCCTGTCTATCATTATCCTAGAATTGTTCTGTCAGGCCTCCAGATTTCGAATGAACAGATCACTCCTACAAGCAGTGATCTGTTAACTCGTCCGGTGTATATGGAGGACTCTATCGAGTTATCACATGAGCAGAATGATATGACGTTTGAATACAAAGCCTTCGATTATAACAACCCGGATCAGGTTCAGTTCCAGTATCAACTAGAGCCATTCGACTCTGATTGGGTCGTTGCAAGATCTCAACAAAGTGCCCGATATTCTCAAGTGCCACCGGGGGAATACATATTTCGGGTTCGAACCATGGATAGCCGGGGAGGCTTTAATACTGATGAAGCAACCATGGCCATTAAGATCCTGCCTCCCTGGTGGCGGACCTGGTGGGCCTATGGAATATATGTATTACTATTTGCGGCCGGCGTATTTGCTGTGGACCGGTTCCAGCGCCGCAGACTGATCTCTAAAGAAAGAGCACAATCTCGTGAACGTGAACTGGAGCAGGAAAAGAAATACTCTAAAGAACTGAAGAAAGCGTATTCAGATTTAGAAGATTCACTCAATAAACTGGAAGCTGCCCAGGATCAGCTCGTACAGCAGGAAAAGCTTGCATCCCTTGGACAACTAACTGCGGGTATTGCCCATGAGATTAAAAACCCGCTTAACTTTGTGAATAATTTTTCTGAATTGAGTACTGAATTGATTGATGAGGCAAGAACAGAACTTCGTTCCGTTAGCGACAATCTTTCCGCTGATGATCGAAAGAGAGTAGATGAGACGCTTGAGATACTCAGTGCCATTGAACCAAATCTAAAGAAGATTCATGAACACGGAACCCGTGCTGACGGGATAGTAAAATCAATGCTGCAACACTCCCGTGGAGGCGGTGGTAAGATGGAACCGACTGATCTCAATGCACTGATCAAAGAATATGCCAATCTGGCTTTCCATGGGATGCGGGCTGGAGACGACCCCATTAATGTGGATATAAAATTTGGGCTGGATGAAGATGTTGGAGAGGTAAATCTGATTGCTGAGGATTTCAGCCGGGTAATTTTGAATTTGTGTAATAATGCATTCGACGCTATGAGGGAGAAGCTGGCAGTTGACAATGAGCAGTTGAAGGTGGGGGATGTTACTAGATCAAGCTACAACCCCAAATTAACGATTCGAACCAAGTCTGATAGCGGTAAAGTAATCATCGAAATTGAAGACAACGGGCCGGGTATTCCCGATGAGATCAAGGATAAAATCCTGCAGCCGTTTTTTACGACGAAGAAAGGCACTGCCGGAACCGGGCTCGGTTTGTCAATTACCAATGATATTATCAAAGCACATGGCGGACAGTTGGAGATTACATCAGAGAGAGGTGAGTACTCAAGGTTTAGAATTGAACTGAAATAGAAGGAATTCACAACCAGCATTCTCTGATTTTTCATTCAGCCCTTTATATAAGCTAGTATTGGGGGTAACCCATGCTTTCAATCACTCCGAAGCACTGCATCAGAAGAACAAAGCTCCGATCAATACCTTACCTTGAGACATAAAAAACCCCGTTTAAAGCTAATTAAACGGGGTTTTTATTAAGTACGCCCGGAAGGATTCGAACCCTCAACCTTCTGATCCGAAGTCAGACGCTCTATCCGGTTGAGCTACGGGCGCTTATGGTGATTTAGATTGTCAAAA
>JAWLFI010000139.1:0-7015 GCA_041685645.1 Saprospiraceae bacterium
CGCATTGGGTTCCATTGCAGCATGCATTTAAAGTGACCTCTCGGACATTGGGATTTACCATATTTTGTACACGGTCGACACTTCAGACCATCCACCTTAACATTTTTCACAGGAATAGAGTGTTTTCCAAAATAAGGGTACATGCCAAACTCTTTACTTGTACTGCCCCAAAAGAGCACAATGGGCTTCTTCAAAGCTGCTGCAATATGCATCATACCCGTATCCGGTGCCATAACTAAATTAGCCTGATCCATGACAGATGCAGACTGCTGGATATTCAGCTTTCCCACTAAATTGAGTACTGGGCCACAAGTGCCGTCTGCTATTCTATCTGCGCGCTCTCGGTCATCCGGGCCACCAATTAATACGATAGGTGCAGAAATATAATTAAGTAGAGGAACAGCCTGGCTCACCGGCACCTGTTTTGTCTTGTGAGCCGCGCCTACTGCGAAAACAACATAGTTTTTAAAGCTAGGTTCCTCAATGGGATAATGGTTTTGATCCCGTATAAAAAAGTCCAGGCCGGCCTTATCGTTCACTGCTCCCAGCGGCTCGACTGTATCTATGTATCGATCTACTATATGAACATCGGGTAAGCGATTCCATTTAAAATTGACAAACAGCCATTTCTCAAAATTTAGCTTATTGAAGCGAAACGTTTTCACTTTCAATAATTTAGAAATTCCAATAGATCGAATGTTATGATGCAGGTCTACAATATAATCAAAGGTTTCTTCCTGCAGTCGATTCGAGATGGCTCGAATGCTTTCGCCTGATTCGAGCAACCAAAGTCGATCCACATGGGGGTTAGAATCGAGTAAAGAAGAGAATGCCGATTTGGTCAAAAAGTGCACCTCCGCCCCTACTTGTTCCTTCAGAATCCGAACGACCGGAGAAGTAAGTACGATATCCCCCATAGAGCTCAGTCGGATAATTAAAACCTTTTTGTTCATATATATATCTTGTTGTTATCTAGATATTTAGGTTATTATCACCTGCTTGAAAAACCTAAAGATATGTTAATGAGTGATCAAAAAGGAGAAAGTAAATGAATTTTACTTAAATTTGGAGGAACAAACAACAAAACTATGAAAAAGATAATTCTTTTAACAGCGCTGATTGGATTTACTGTTTCAGTATCTTTTGGGCAAACTAAGGTCACTGAAAAGGAGGCTCAAAAAGCAGAGCAAGTTTCTCAGGATAAGGAGAAATATGCCAAAGCAGAGATGAAGACAAAAGTCATTTCTAATCGCACTGCTGAGCTAAAAGACGAAGTTGAAAAAGATGAAGCGAAGGCATGTTGCAGCAAAAAGAAAGGCGAAGCGGGAGCTTCCATGACAAATGAAGACGGTAGCAAAAAGTCATGCTGCAGCAAATCTAAAGCTGAAGCTAAAAAGGGATGTTGCAGTGGCAAGTCGGGAAAAGGAAAAGCCTGCTCCGGTAAAAAAGGAAAAGCACTCAAGGCTAAAGAAGTTAAAGAGTAAGCAAAAAATTCCTTTATCTCTTACAGATATTATAAAAGGTTAGTGGAGTTCCACTAGCCTTTTTTTTGTCATCGATTTTTAAAATCAGAGAAGACATTTTTTGAAGCGCTCACTTGCTCGATAATATTCCTTAATTTTATGAAAAATAAATTGAATGAGCAATAGTTTGAAACTCGCCATTGAAGCTGGAATCCCAGAAGACCTCCCCCCCGAGCCTAAAGAAAGAGATCCAAAAGTAGCCCATGCACCTGTCAGAAGAATTCAGGACGACCTTTCGCGTGAAGAAAAACAACTCGCCGTCCGAAATGCACTGAGGTATTTTAAAACCGAGTGGCATTCTATCCTGGCTCCTGAGTTTGCTAAAGAGTTGGAGACTTATGGGCGCATCTACATGTATCGCTTTCGCCCATTGTATAAAATGCATGCCCGAGGAGTTGATGAATATCCTCACAAGAGTAAAGATGCGGCTGCCATAATGCTCATGATACAAAACAACCTTGACCCACTTGTCGCAAAATATCCCCATGAACTCATAACCTATGGAGGGAATGGTGCTGTGTTCCAGAATTGGGCTCAATACTTAATCACAATGCAATTATTATCTGAGATGGCAGATGATCAGACACTTGCATTGTACTCGGGACACCCCATGGGACTCTTTCCCTCTTCCCCATCAGCGCCCAGAGTGGTCGTTACCAACGGCATGATGATCCCCAATTACTCAAAGGTATCAGATTGGAATAAATACAATGCACTGGGCGTCACCCAATACGGCCAGATGACAGCGGGTTCTTTTATGTACATTGGTCCTCAGGGAATCGTGCATGGGACGACCATTACTTTACTGAATGCCGGCAGGAAAAAGCAATTGGGGCAAGAGAACCTAAAAGGGGTGCTATACGTAACTTCTGGTTTGGGTGGCATGAGCGGAGCGCAATCGCTAGCTGCTGAAATCACCGGGTGCGTGGGAGTCATAGCCGAAGTAGATCCCGCGATGATTGAACAAAGAATCAGCGATGGATACATCAAAAAAGAGAATGTCTTCCGGAATTTAGATCAACTCAAACAGCGCATTCAGAGTGCAAAATCGGGGGAAGAGGCAATATCACTCGTTTATCATGGCAACATCGTTGATTTGTGGGAGTATTTGGATAAAAAGGATGTGCATGTAGAGTTGGGCTCAGACCAAACCTCACTGCACAATATTCAGGATTTGGGATACTGTCCCGCGGGATATACCTTTGATGAAGCCCAACAGCTACTTCAATCAAACACGGAAAAGTTCATGAAGGAAGTGAGGTCGAGTTTGCGCAGACACGTCAAAGCCATCAATAGCTTAGTTGAAAGGGGAATGTACTTTTGGGATTACGGCAACGCATTTTTGAAAGAAGCGGGCGAGTCAGATGCCGATATTTGGGCGAATAAAAATAACGGAACATACAAATACAAGTCGTACGTAGAAGATATAATGGGCCCTATGTGCTTCGACTGGGGCTTTGGTCCTTTCCGTTGGGTATGCGCCTCCGGGAAACCTGAAGACTTAATCACTACAGATCGCCTGGCAGAGGAAGTATTAAAAAGACTTTTAGAAAAAGCCCCAGAGGAAATTAAGGGACAACTTCGGGACAATATCGAATGGATTCACAAAGCCGGAGAGCAAATTCCTCAGGTGGGTTCTCAATCCAGGATTTTATACGCAGATGCAGAGGGCAGAATTGCATTAGCCAGGGCATTTAATCAAGCGATCTCAAGTGGGGAATTACATGGTCCTGTGATATTAGGCCGGGATCATCACGATGTTTCGGGAACAGACAGTCCCTTCCGGGAAACGGCCAATATTTACGATGGCTCAAAATTCACAGCAGATATGGCTATACAAAATGTGATAGGAGACGCCTTTCGCGGAGCGAGTTGGGTGTCAATTCACAATGGTGGTGGTGTCGGTTGGGGCGAGGTCATCAATGGAGGTTTTGGCCTGGTGTTAGATGGAAGTATGATTGCCGAGGAAAAAGCAACAAAGATGTTACACTGGGATGTGAATAACGGGGTAGCCCGAAGAGCCTGGGCAAGAAATAAGGAGGCATTGCAAGCGATTGAGAAAGAAATGGCTCGCACTCCCCTACTTCGCATAACTATGCCAAAACTGGTTGATGATCGTTTGTTAGAGGGATTATTTTAAGGTTTTTTAAGTCACATTTAAATCGTAATATTTTTTTCAGTATATTGAAACCAAAATTGATCCGTTATGATGAACGAACCTGTTTCGAAAATAATGACCCGCGACCTTATTACCGTTTCTCCTGATGATACTCTTGATAAGGCAAGAGCTCTATTAGCTGAAAGAAAGTTTCACCATTTACTTGCTGTGGAAAATGGTCAGTTGAAGGGACTTATTACAACTTCAGACTTACTTTGGTTAGATGAGCCATCGAGCAACTATAAAAACATTAAGATCTCAGAAGTGATGACGCGAAAGCTTGCCACTTTGGAGCCGACTGACAAAATAGGAAGTGCTGCTCAAATTTTTCTCAGAAATTGGTTCCACGCCTTACCTGTAGTTAATCTCAAGGGAACGCTTGAAGGTATTGTGACTACTTTTGATGTATTGCATTACAATTTTAAAAAAGAATACCCGGGCGAAGAGATATAATTCTCGAATGCACATTATAATTGACCCTTAACTTTCTCAAACTCACATGGCGAGAATACTGGTGGTAAGTAACTACCGCTCCATCCTATCTCACAGACCCGAGGCCGAAATATTCATCGGACTTAGTAAAAGGGGACATGACATTACAATCATGACCTATGAGGATGCTGTGTATATTCCGCGATTTGAGGAGGCGGGAATACAGGTAATACCCTATCATCCACAAAGCAAAAATGATTCCAGTGCACGAACTCTCATCCGCAAAACCTTGAGAGATCAGCAGATCAATTTCCTTTTTTTATTCAACAGCAAATCCATTGCCAATGGTCTTCCGGCCAGCACAGATTGGTCGGGAAAAGTAGTGTTGTATCGAGGCTGTCCGGGCAATATTTATTGGTATGACCCGACCTCATATATGAAGCACTTGCACCCCAGGGTGGATTTTATTATATGTAATTCTCAGGCGGTGAAGGATCACCTCGACGCTGCACTGCTCTGGCGGAAACATAAAGCCCTGGTGATAAAAAAAGGTCATCAAGTTGAATGGTATGAAGATGTGCAGCCCAGGAAGCGGTCTGATTTCTCGATTCCCGATGGCGCATTTGCTCTCTCCTACGTTGGAAATGATAGGCGTGTGAAAGGCGTGCGATATTTATTGGAGTCAAGTGGGTACTGGGAAATGGATGTGCCGATTCACCTTTTTTTATTTGGCAGGGGATTGAACAGAGAGAAGTACCTTAAGATTGCCAGGAAGAGTCCATTTCCAGAAAGAATTCACTTTATGGGTTTTCAAAAAGACGCGATAGAATGGGTGGCCGGATCGGATGCCTTTGTTTTATCTTCGATTGAGCACGAATCCCTGACAAAAGCCGTGGTAGAAGCCATGTGTGTAGGAACGCCGGTGATTATTACCGATATCCCTGGAAATCGAGAGTTATTGGTCGATGGTGAAAGCGGATTAAAGGTGCCAAAAAAGGATGGCCACGCGATTTATCAGGCTGCAAAAAGGCTGTATCGCGACGAAGCATTGAAAAAAGAATTAGGATCGAATGGCCAGCAACGCATAGATAAATCACTTTCTCACCGGGAGACAGTAGAAAAATATCACCAATTTATTTCGGAAAATTCCCCTTAGGCCGACACGGCGCTTTCCGCTCTTTTTTTAGCCATATCTGCTTTTAACTTCCTCCAGGATTCGCCCATAATTCTATTCATACCCCGATCCACTACATAATGCCGGGCGATATTAAAGAGTCCTTTGACCCTTCGAACATATGAATCGTTAGCGCGCAGTGAAATGGAATATCCGCCGTCCAAATATTCGATATAATGCCAAAATCCGCTAGGCATGAAAAGTGTTTCACCGGGATAAATAATGGTTTCGTATCCCTTTACTTCTCTAAGGGCGGGATATTTCTCATAATTGGGGTTATTTACATCCACATAGGAAGCTACGGTAAAAGGATGGTGATAGAGGAACCGACTTTGTTCCGGAGGAAAGAGAACGACCCTTTTTCTGCCGTAAATTTGATTGAGAAACACGTGAGATAAATCAATATCGTAGTGCAATGCGACGTATGATCCCTGGCCTCCAAAGAACATGAACGGGTATCCATTAATAAATCCATCCATGATATCCAGTGGCTTAATATCCTTGCATAATTCGGGAGCGTGGCGGAAGATATTGAACAAGAACATTCTCAGGTCAGTGGGGCCTTCTGATATTTTATTGAGATACTCTTCAAAGGGTATTTTACTTTCCGGGCCCATATAGTTTTTCCCGGCCTGGGAGACTTTGGGTGAATACACGGGCACTTTGATGTCTCCGTACTGCTCCTTAAAATAATCAATGGTCCATTTTTCTGTCGCCGGCCAATGATCAATAAGGTCGGTAAAAACAACCGGTTTGCGAGGATCCAGATAATCTTCTGCAAAGGAGACTCTATTCAATCCTGACCTTCTTTCAATCTCCGAAATTTTCATAATTATGGTACCTTTTATTTCAACTACAAATATACAACAATCATCCAACTATAAACTTTGTCTATATACGAAATTAGTATACAAAAATCCATAATTTTATTGGAAAATTAAAAGCCGGGGTAGCGACACATATAAAGAAAACTCCCGCATTTATGCAAAACCACCAAATAAACAATTGGTCCTTGATGGGAATAAATTCACAACTTATAAAATCTTTTGAACTGATTGAACGATAAGAGTTTACGCCCCCTAAATAGGATTAGAGATACCTGCGCAAAAGAAATTTGCCCGTATCAATTTCTCAGCATTTGGTATCCAAATCACAAGCTAAAGGGTACCTTTTGAATAGTCTATCCGGCCAAGCGGTCGGAGACCGCAAGCGTGAGGTGCCCGGAGGATGCTGGCCCCGAAGGTGGCCAGCAGTGCGATGTTGAGACGCGACTTTCGCGTCTCACGAGCACGGAGCGCCTAGCGAACTGCGGAGGGGACCGACCCCGAGCGCCGGCGAGGGGGCACGCCCTAAAAACCAGAAAAGATTTTAGGTTAACACTAATAGATTGACGAAAGAGATGTGGATGGACTAAATGTATGGCGGTGCGGCCTTTTTGTGATTCTGTAGTTATATTATGATATGTTATTATATATAATTTTGTACCTTAGATGCCAGTTTGCACGGATTAGGTGAAACAAGTAGCTTTGTTTAGACACTGCCGAGGCAAAAAAGAAGTGGAACATGGCCCGAAGAAAAAAAAGTAGTAAGAAAAATAAGCTTAGCGGTTTCAAAAACTGGACGCCGGGGGAGCGATGGCGAAAGATATTCAGCATATTCATCGCGGTTTTTACGATGTACCTCGTTCTGGCCTGTATTTCCTATATCAATACCTGGCAGCTAGATCAA
>JAWLFI010000140.1:0-6825 GCA_041685645.1 Saprospiraceae bacterium
AAACAAAGGCTGGTGGTGAATCTGAATACACTATTTACCATAATCTGGGGATGAGTTGAGGAACCTCTTGCATGTATTGTCTATACGATTCACCAAAGATATCAAGTAATTTTCTCTCTTCCCAGAAAATACCAAAGGGCAAATAGATAAGACTGATCAGAACGAAAATATAGGTGGAGGGGTAGGGGTGTAAAATGAGTAAGCTGATAAGAACTAAGACCGTACCCAAATACAAGGGATGCCGAACGCGACCGTACAAACCGCTTTTTATCAATTGCTGATTGGGATCTCGAGCTGTTCCCCAAATGAACTCGCGGGTATCGAATGCTTGAAAAGATCGAATCATAATTGCGATACCGGCTAGTGCGAGGAAAGCACCCAGAACCTTAATCCCTACCTGAAAGGAAAAAACAGGCTGTTCTTTCAACCTAAGGCTAATAATTACAATCACTGTGAATAATCCTAAACTCAGCAAGTTATAGAGAACGCGGTAAACGGCCTTGACAGCGGGCGCCATTGCGTAAATTTTGCGTTTGACCCGACCGGCGGCAAAAAAGCTATGCAGCGCGTAAAACAGCAGCCAAAGAAGAACTAAAATAATATATGTCGTCATTGTGTACGACGCATTAGCCCCGTTGCCCGGACTCGTTTTGATGCTTTAGCGTCCAGTGGTCTGTGGCGGTGGTCTGCAGCCATAAGCCTTGGGACTTTCTAAAGACCTGAGCATTGAGACCAAATTGATCTGCGAGCAGCCGTTCAACTTCGGCGACTTTCATTTCTTCATTGATGTTGAGTTCTCCCGAAGAGTCCACCTGACTCGCTGCTCTAATCTTTGTGTAGGGATCGAGAATCGAAGATTGTTCCGTTCCTTCCCCTTCTTTATGCGGGGATTTGTAAAACTCTAGTTTCAAATAAGGGAACAATTGATTGAATTCGCTTTGAATATCGATGATTCTTTTTTCGTCTGTTATCTTCATAGTTGCTGAATATTTGCCCATAAGATACTGAATGATTTCATAGAAAGCAAATGAGAAGAGAGCCGTCTGGCAATTTCAGAAGATTTTTTCTTACCATCGATACTCCAGAGAGGCGATCAAGTTCCGGCCGGGGGCTGCAATAGCTGAGGAAAAGGGTCGGTATCTTTGGTTGGTCAGGTTTTCGAGTGCCAAGGTCGCGCCCCATTGTTGCCATTCTTTTCTGAGGCGCAGATCCAAACGGTGCCAGGAGGGGCTATAGAGGAGGCCTTCAGCATTGCGCAAATAAATATGGGGTTTGTTGATTTCAGAGGGAGCCATATTTTGAGGGTTTTGGGGTCCGTTAAAATCAAATTGCACCAAAGCGCTCCAGCCATTATGCTGCCATTTTATGCCTACTTGTCCAAAAGTAGGTGCTGCATGTCGGAGGGGCACGAGTTGTTCGTCCCGACTTTCATTTTCTTCCGTTGTTCGGCCGCGCTGCCAATTGACTCTACCGTATATTTCCCACTGTGTCAGAGGGCTGTAACGGGCGGCGATCGTTCCTCCAAAAACAAACCCTGAGGCGGCATTTTGAATGGCCTGTACCTGACTGGGCGTGCCGTCATAGATTATGGTGTCCCGCCCGTTGAATTGAAAGGGGCGTCGGACCATAGCGGACTCCAATAAGGTTCCAAAAGCGTTGAGTTCTATCTTGAATTGCTTATTGATAATTTGCATGTATCCCATGTCCAGACTGTAGGCGTATTCAGGGCGCAGCTGTGGATTGGGAATAACGACGGCGCCCGGCTCTGAATCAAACACCTTTCCGATATCGTCGATATTAGGTGCCCGAAAGCCAGTAGAAAACTGAATCAGGGCGCGTTGTTTGTCATTGAATGATTTTGTGAGGCCGAGACTACCCGAAAGGTTGCCAAAATTGAGTTGAGCAGCATCAACGGGCAGGGGGAAGTTGCTGGCATCGAAGGGGGCGGACAGGAATATATAATCTCCGCGCAGTGCGGCATTGAGATATGTAGAGGGGTTGATTTCGTAGCGGCTGCTCAAATACAAGCCCGCTGAAAGCCAATGGGACTGATCCGGGTAGCGAGATTCTATTAATTCTCTTTCTTCAGTGAGAATAGAACTTCGCCGGCCATGGGATCGAATATAATTATAGTTGACCTCCAGCCCGTAAAAGAGACTCAATTTGCTCCATTGTTTTTCCATGTCCAGGTTGATGGATGGGGCGTACACGCGCTCTCGGCGCTCGCGCAGCCAGACGCTGTTCCAATTGCGGTCGATGCGGCTCTCCTCAAACCACTGGAAAGCGGCGCGCGCTTTGAGATGGTCGTACCAGGAGGTGGTGCGCGTTGAACTATATTGCAAATAATTCAAGCTCCATTTCTGTGGCCCGTAATACCATTCTGCGGTTTGAGGCAAGCCGTTTTGTTGTCGAAGTTGCCTTTCATATCGGGGGATATCTGAGGTTTGGGTATAAATAGAAGTCCACTCGATTTTGTCCCGTCTTGAAATTGCAAATACAACCTTTTGAAAGAGGTTGACCTGGTCGTAGCCAGTTTCTTTCTGCACTCTCGGCTCCTCATTTTCGACGAGCCTGTCTTCCCCATTGATTCGAATCGGAATCTCCCTTCTCAGATATTCCTCCGGCCCGTGCTGACCCGTTTTTAAATCGCCCCAACGACTCAGACTTGCGCTACTGATAGCACTCCAGCGACGCCCACCGTACTCCAATTGTAGATTTCCATGTCCTTCTGAAGCCGCGCTACTATACCGCGACAAGACCTTACCCCCCATTGACTTAGCGTCGGTGACGGACAAAGACGGTCGTAGGGTGTGAAAATCCATCACTCCCCCCATCGCATCACTACCGTACATCACAGCTCCCGGGCCAAAGAGCACTTCGGTATTTTCAATGATATGGGGATCAATAGAAATGATGTTTTGCAGATTCCCCGATCTAAAAATCGCATTGTTCATGCGCACTCCATCTACCACTAAAAGAACTCGGTTTGCAGAAAAGCCTCTAATCATTGGACTTCCTCCTCCCAACTGGCTTTTTTGCACATAGACATGCGCTTGACCTCCTATCAAGTCCGCTGCTGTTGGCGCCTGCTGTAATTTGAGTTGTTGTTGGTCGAGTTGTCCAATCGACTGGCTGATTTCTGACTTGTTCTGTTCCCAGCGATTGGCGGAGACGACGATTTCGTTCAGAGAATACGACTCTGCACTCATCTCAACCGTAGTCGGAGCAGAAGGGAAAGCGATGCGTCGCTCTCGATATCCAACGAGTTGTAGTATCAGACTATCTGAGGGTGGCGGTTGTGGGAGCTTCGCTTGTCCGTCAATATCCGTCTGGGTTTCGAAAGACTGATCGGGTGTATAAATCAAAACAAATGGCAATGAGGCTCCGCTGGATGCATCTTGAATTCGAATCTCCTGAGCAGATAAAGGGGCAAAACCGGCGAACAAAATGAAGACGATAAACGTCTTATTCAGGAGCGTACTCATACGACAAACTTATGGAAAAACAGCTAAAAATAATAGTTCACGGCAAAGTACAGGGCGTCTATTTCAGGAAGACAACACAAGAGGAAGCCCAGAAGTTAGGCCTTGTAGGAAAGGTTCGGAACGAAACTGACGGGAGCGTGCTCATTCACGTAAAAGGGCAAGAAGAGCGTTTGGAGGACTTTGTTGATTATTGTCATATTGGTCCGGAGCGAGCTCGTGTCGAACAAGTCAAGGTCGAATCGCTCGAAGCCTCTATGGAGATTTCGGAATTCATAATAGAAAGATAAGCACGTCTTATTTGATGTACTCTTCAAGGTGGCGAATAACGAGACAATCATTTTTCTCTACGTAGAAATAGGTTGTTTTTCCCACTTTTTTTCGCTCAACTATAGGCAATTCTTCCATGTGATAGATACGAGTAACCCTTACCGACTCATTATAGGTTTGGGGATCAATGACACGCGTAGTATCAATTTGAATGGCTTCCTTAGATTCCAAATCTGAAGGTGTTTCTTTGCAATCTTGCTGTGCCCAGGTCAGGACCGGAAAAAAGGCGGAGAGAAATATAATTTTATACATAATTCTGATTATTAGATTATGCACTAGTGCCATTGAGCGCAATTGAATAAGCTTATTTTATCATTTCCTCGACGTGGCGAATAACGAGACAGTCATTTTTCTCAATATAATGCAAAGTGCGGCGGCCTTCCTTTACTTTTTTTACAATAGGGACTTCTCCCGTGTGGTACATCCGGATAACCTTAGAAGTCTTTTCATAGGTTTCAGGATCGACAACATGCAATGTATCTACTTGAATGGGGCTCTTCTGAGCTATATCACTCGATGTTTCCATGCAGTCTTCTTTTTGTGCCATGGTAAAAAAGGGAATACTAGAAATGAATAGAATTAGCAGGGTTTTCATAGCTTGCTCAAATTGTTTTGAAGAATTATATGTGTATAACGCAATATAGTTAAAATTCTTATTGATAGCAACAAATTATTACTGAGTCTTCGCCGTAAACCTTTTCGTCATGAGAATGAGCGAAAAATGAAAGATCAAAACAGGGGATGACTGAGCGATCCCGAAGGGACCATGTTCACAGGCGACATCGAAGCGAAGGAACCGCGAAGCGCACGGCTGGCGCATAGGCAAAGCTATAGCTAAGTATTGGTTTTATTCGAAAAGGAAGGCATTGTGTTTTACAATCAGTCGGGATAGGAAGGATTTTTGCAACAGACTCACTATTTAGATCTTCCGTGGGGCTGCCTGTGAACACATCTGTAAAGTGCATAAAATACAGATGGTCGCTTTTTAAAAAGAAGGTCCTTTGTTGGCGTACTGCAGCATGAGGGCGCGATTTGTCTCCATTTATTCTATATCTAAACACAACCGTTATTCCGACGTGTCGGACATGCCGGCCGCGTGGGACAGCGTAAAAGGAAACAATAAAGACCGATATCTCGGGCGCGAAAAGAATGGCGGAAAACGACCCTCAGGTCTTAAAAATGCGCTCGAAGTACGCCTTCTCACTAATGGAACTCCACGGATTCACTCGCTGCTGAAAATTGGTATATGACTGATAAACTTTTCGCGCCAGTGCGTCTTTTTCTGTAATCTCCGCCATCACGTCCTGCGTATGTTGATGCAGCGCTTCCAACACTTCGTTGGGGAAAGGACGCAATTCCACCTCACCTTCTTTTTGGATCTGCTGCAGCGTACTTGCATTTTTGGCGTCAAACTGTGCCAGAACTGTAGTCTGCAAATATAAACCCGCTGAGATACAAATTTGCTGTAAATCCGTGGGGAGTTGATCAAAACTGGATTTATTGATGAAAAATTCCAATTGAGAGCCGGGTTCGTGCCAGCCCGGATAGTAGTAGTATTTCGCAATGCGCGGAAACCCCATGCGATAATCGTGATAGGGGCCGATCCATTCTGTGGCATCAATCACTCCGCGCTCCAAACTGGTGTACACTTCGCTTCCTGCGACCAAAATTGCTGCCCCGCCGGCGCGCTCAATTACGGCACCTCCCAGGCCGGGAATGCGCATTTTGAGTCCTTTGATGTCTTCCACCCGATCGATGGATTTATTGAACCAACCGCCCATCTGAATTCCCGTGTTTCCGCCCGGGACGGGCACGAGTCCAAAATCGGCATACACCTCCTTCCACAATTCATATCCGCCACCGCCAAACAACCAGCTGTTGACTTGTTGGGCATTCATGCCAAAGGGAATGGCGGAGAACAACTGAGCCGCTTTGGACTTTCCGGCCCAGTAATAGGGCGCTCCACAGCCCAACTGAGCAGTATTTTGACGGACGGTGTCAAAGGCCTCCAATGCCGGCACCAATTCGCCGGCACCATACACGCGAATATCAATGCGCCCTCCGCTCATCTCCCTGACTAAGTGAGCATAGGTAGTGGCGGCTTCTCCAATAATGGGAAAATCGGGCGGCCAGGTGGTCACCATTTTCCATCGGTACGTCCTGCCTGTGGATGCCGCGTCTGACTTCTCCACCGGAGCGGGCGCATTATCTCCCAAAATGCACGAACTGAGTCCCAGGCCCATCGTGCTCAGTCCGAGATGCTTCAAAAAGGATTTTCTGGAGTATTTTTTCTTCTTTTCTGTCATGACCAACGGCTTTATGATGAAATTTGAAACCAATGCGGAAACAATACGATAATCGCAATAAATACAACTTGAATGACCACAAAGGGCAGAACGCCTTTGTATATATCTGAGGTTCGCACCGAGGGTGGAGCTACGCCTTTGAGATAAAAAAGAGAAAAGCCAAAGGGGGGAGTGAGAAATGAGGTTTGTAAATTGAGTGCGATGAGCAATCCCACCCATAGTAAGTCCATCTCATACAACTCGAAAAGAGGCGTGATAATCGGTACGACGATAAAAATAATCTCAATAAAATCGATAAAAAAGCCGAGTAAAAAAATAGTGATCATCACGGCAATCAGAAACCCCGTAGCGGAAAGACCTGAATTTTGCAGCCACTCTACGAGCAAGACATCGCCGCCTAAGCTTCTAAACAGCAAGGAAAAGGTCGTCGCTCCCAACAAAATAAAGAATATCATGGCCGTCAATTGCGTCGTTTCCCGGGATACTTCTTTCAACATATTCAGAGATAATCTGGACTGGCTCAGGGTCAGTATCACCGCACCCATAGCGCCCACGGCAGCCGCTTCCGTCGGAGAGGCGAGCCCGGAAAATATGGAGCCCAAAACCGCTAAGATCAGAGTAATCGGAAGAATGAAAGCCCGGAGGACCTTGCGAAAAGATGGTGTTGTCAGTTGTTGAATTTGCGGGGCCTTATCTGACCTGAAATA
>JAWLFI010000141.1:0-6773 GCA_041685645.1 Saprospiraceae bacterium
GCTAAAGTAGATATGGAAGGCTTCGAAATTGCTTTACATCAGCAGCGGATGCGCTCAAAGAAGGATGCATCGAAGAAAGTGGGCGATTGGCGCGTGGTCCATTCGGGTATGGAAGTTGACTTTGTTGGCTATGACCAATTGAGCGTAGCTGAGGCCAAAATTCTCAAGTATCGTTCTATCGACCAAAAGGGAAAGCAAATATTTCAGTTGGTCTTGAGTAGAACCCCTTTTTATGCCGAAGGTGGAGGTCAAGTTGGAGATACTGGTTATCTGAAGGTGGGGAATCAAGAAATTCAGGTTCTCGATACGCAGCGCGAGAATGACTTGATTATTCACAAGGTCGATCAGCTGCCTTCCGACGTCAAAGCAGACGTTTTTGCTCAAGTAGATGTTAAAAGGAGGAAAAAGATTGAACGCAATCATTCAGCCACTCATTTATTGCATGCGGCTCTGAGGGAAGTCCTGGGGACTCACGTTCATCAAAAGGGCTCTCTCGTGAGTGAAAAGTATTTGCGTTTTGATTTTAGCCATTTTGAAAAAATAAAAGAGGACGATCTATTACAGATTGAAAATCTCGTAAATCGAAAAATCCGGAGGAATATCGAGCGCGTGGAAGATCGGGCTATTCCCATAGAACAAGCGAAAGAAAAAGGAGCGATGATGCTCTTTGGGGAGAAATACGGAGATGAAGTGCGCGTCATTACATTTGATCCGGACTACTCGATGGAGCTATGCGGTGGATGTCACGTTCCACGCAGTGGTCATATTGGTCACTTGAAGATTACACAGGAAACCTCTGTGGCTTCTGGAATTCGACGGATTGAAGCACTCACCGGACAGGCAGCTCAGGATTTTGTGCAAGAGGAGGAGCAAGCCTTGCGCGAAATAAGGCGATTGTTGAAAAACCCTCAGGATGTCGTTCAGTCTATCGAGATGCTGCAGGAGGAGAATAAAGAATTGCAAAGAACCATTGAGCAGTGGCAGAATCAGAAAGCCAGTGGGCTAAAGGATGAATTAGTCGGATCCGCTATTGCCCTTGAGGGTTTTCAATTAGTCGTTCAGAAAGTAGAAGTTTCCAACGGGAAAACCTTCAAGAAATTAGCTCATGAATTACTGGATGAACTGGATTATCCCGTAATTGTTTTGGGTGCAGAAATCGATGGAAAAGCTCAATTGATCGTTGCCATTGAAAAACAGCTGGCTGAAAAGAAAAATTGGGATGCGGGATCTATCATCCGGGACGTTGCTCCATTGATTCAGGGTGGCGGTGGCGGTCAGCCTTTCTTCGCCAGCGCCGGTGGGAAAAACCCGGCGGGAATAGATAAGGCACTAGAACGCGCAAAACAAGTTTTTTATAATGAGTAATCTATGGGTTGATTTGGGTGTGGCCCTTGCGATTATATTGGCCATTGTATTCTTATTTTTCAATTTGATGTTCCGCTTGCGGCTGCTGAAATTGTTTAAGCAGATGCAGCAGTATAGAATTGAAATGGATTGGCGGCTGATATTTGATCAGACAAAAAGGGAAGCGTGGGTTCATCCGCAGTATCCTGAGCACATCTCATTAATAGAGAAGTTTAGTGGTCAATTGCGCAGAAGTTTACAATGGGGTGGGATCATCTTTTTTTCACTTTTGGCACTTGCTGCTCTGTTAATTTTTTAACTTCGATCGTTTGATTCACTGAAAGGAGAAAGACATATGATAAATATTGGATTATTTGGCTATGGGCATCTGGGTAAAATTCACGCTCGCTGCATTCATCAAATCAAAGACCTAAATTTAGTTGGAGTTTTTGATCCGGATAAGGAAGCTCAGCAAACAGCCATTCAACAGGGGTACAAAGTTTTTTCCAAGGCGGAAAAGTTGTTGGAAATGTGCGATGCCGTTGATATTGTGACTCCCACTCCGCATCATTTTGAAACTGCCCGAAAAGCATTGGAGAAAGGCTTACATGTTTTTGTTGAAAAGCCCATGACCTTTACTTTTCAGGAGGCACTTCAATTGCAGCGATTAGTGAAGGAAAATCGAAGCGTTCTTCAGGTGGGACATGTTGAGCGCTTTAATCCCGCCTTCCTTTCTCTGTCCAATATGATATTGGGGCCCAGATTCATAGAGGGACACAGATTATCTACATTCAATCCCAGGGGAACGGACGTGTCGGTCGTATTAGACTTGATGATTCACGATCTCGATATGGTGCTGCACTTAATTGATGCTCCCGTTGCAGATGTACAAAGCCACGGAATTTCTATTGTAAGTCAATCCCATGATATATGCAATGCGAGGATCACTTTTGAGAATGGAGCTGTGGCAAACTTGACAGCGAGCAGAATTTCTCTCAAACAAATGAGAAAGCTTCGAATTTTTCAAAGCGATGCCTATATCAGTATGGATTTTCTCGAGCGCACTTCAGAAATTGTCCGAATAACAGATAATGCAGAAAACATTAGCGACACCCAACACTCTTTTGATTTAGAAACGTATAATGGTAAAAAGCATATCGTTATTGATATGCCAAAGCCGATGGAAGTCAATGCAATTCAGGAAGAACTGAATAGCTTTTACCAAAGTATAGTCAATGGGATGCCTCCAAAAGTTAGTGTGGATGATGGTGTCGCTGCATTGAAATTGGCCTATGAAATAATGAAAGAGAATGACAAACACGATAAATAATTGGTGCTGGGCAGTAATTGGAGTTTTGTTCCTGCTTTGTGCTTGCAGCAGTGATCGCTTTGAGGCTGATGTACCGACTTTTGTAAAATTGGACAAATTTGAATTTACAACTACGGAGGAGCAAGGGTCTTCCAGTTCATTTATTCGAGACGTTTGGGTTTATCAGAACAACGAATTTCTCGGTGCATATGAGTTGCCGGCGACTGTTCCCATCATTGGGGAAGGTGAACGCGAAGTAACTCTGTTTCCGGGCATTCGAGAGGATGGAAGCAGCGAATTACCCCGCTTATTTTTCATGTACGATACGGACACCTTTTCGTATGTGGGAGAGCCCGGAAAGGAGGTTGAATATACTCCCGAAACGGAATATGATGAACGAACTCAGTTTGCCTTTATTGAGGATTTTGAGGATGGGAATTTATTTACAGCCAATTTTGATGGCAATGACTCCACCGGTCTGGATCGGACCACTGACAATGTTTTCGAAGGCGAAAACAGTGGAGTCATTCGCGTTACGGACTCACTCCCCACTGTAGTTGTGGGTACGGCGAATGCCTATGGGCCCTTTTTTGAAAATGGCACGCAGGTATTTTTTGAATTTGATTACTCAACGGACGTGCCCATCACAATTGGTTATGTTGGTTTGAATGGACAGGGAGAGCAGTTAGATTTTTTAAAAGTCACCCTTTTACCGACTGAGGGGTGGAGAAAGGTATACGTAAACTTTTCAGAGGAATTCCGAATTGACAATATTCAGACGGTCCAACTGTTGATGCGCGTAGATTTGGATAGTAGGTTCGAGGGCACCGGCCCAGAAGGTGCTGCCTATTTTGATAATCTGAAACTAATTCACTTTTAATGACGGGTCGACGCCAAAAAGATATCATTATCTATCTCCTGTTGGATTTGATCACGGCAGCCCTGGCCTGGAGTCTATTATATCGCATCAAATACTCTGTTGTCAATGCCCAGGATGACTTGTCATTTTGGGAATATCCATCATTTTTCTACGGCAATATCCTTTTGCCTATTTCCTGGATTCTTTTGTACGTTATCTTTGACAACTATGGAGACCTTTACCGACTGTCCCGGTTGGACGTATTTATAAAAACGTTTTGGCAGAGTGCCGTAGGGGTTGTCATCGTATTTTCCTTACTCTATATCAATCGATTTGCCTCGGGTTATATAGACTATATTAACTTTTTCCTCCTGTATTTTGCACTGCATTTTTCTCTCACGGTTATAGCGCGAATGATTCTTCTCACCTGGGCGAGTCGGCGGCTCAAAGCGGGTAAAGTGTCCTACAATACCATAATCGTTGGAGGAAATGAAAATGCTCGACAGCTCTACACTGAATTAACCGGTTCTAAACAAAAATCGGGGCATGATTTTAAGGGCTTTGTATATGCAAATGGAGAGGGCACAGAACAATTGGGGCGACAATTGGAATCTCTGGGCGACTATACCCAATTACCGGAAATCATCGAGCAATATCACATTGAAGAGGCCCTGATCGCAATAGAGACCTCTGATCACGACAAATTGAAAAAGATTTTAGATCTCCTTTTTGATTACGATGATCGGGTATTGGTAAAAGTCATCCCCGATATGTACGACATTATGTTGGGGAGTGTGAAAATGAATCACGTCTATGGCACAGCACTCATTGAAATTCGTCGTGGTCTTATGCCAAAATGGCAACGCTTGATCAAGCGATTGTTGGATATCTTTCTCTCTGCTATGGCTCTTCTCGTGCTTTCTCCGCTGCTATTATATATCATGATTCGGGTGAGAATGTCTTCGGCGGGGCCTATTTTTTATCGGCAGGAGCGCATCGGCAAGAATGGCGTCCCCTTTCAAATCATTAAGTTTAGGTCCATGTTCACCGACGCTGAAGATCAGGGTCCGCAATTATCCTCTGAAAACGATAACCGGTGCACACCCTGGGGCGCTACCATGCGAAAATGGCGGCTCGATGAGTTGCCGCAATTCTGGAATGTTCTGAAGGGCGATATGGCCATCGTCGGTCCCCGACCCGAACGACAATATTACATCGATCTCATCCAGAAGCGCGCGCCCCACTACAAGCACTTGTTAAAAGTTCGTCCCGGAATTACCTCCTGGGGACAGGTGAAATACGGCTATGCCTCCAATGTAGATCAGATGGTGCAAAGACTCAAATACGATATTCTATATATTGAAAACATGTCGCTGGCCCTCGATATTAAAATCATGTTTTACACTGCATTGGTGCTGGTGCAGGGGAAGGGCAAGTAAGAGCGGGCAGCCCTATCAATGTACGCAATTCAAGGGGATTTAGTATATTTATACCAACATTATTCCTAATAGCGTCATGGAATTCGATACCAAGCGATACAAGGTCTATACCTGGAAAAACTGGATTTTGCTCCACTGGATCATCAATCCCGGCTTAGCTGTGAATGAATTAATCTTTGGCCAGCGAGTACCCAAAATTTCACTGGTAGATAGAACGATGGACAAGCCGAAGTTGGAACGCTCTTTCGTTCCCTGTCCACATTGCGAAACACTGCACGATGGGCGCACCTGGTCTACGCAAAATGGTACGGGCCTCAAGAACTGGTTTGGCTTATACTGTCCAAAATGTGGAGGTGTTATTCCCTGTATCACCAATGGATTAAGTTTTGTCATTTTACTGTTGACTTATCCCATACGCGCCCCCTTTATAGCTAAAGCAAAAGCGAGCTGGCTGCGCAAACAACCCCATCGTTTTTCAGATGTAGATCCAGACTCAGTAAAAAACCCATTCGGCCGAAAAAATTGGGTTTATACTGGTTTGGGATGGGGCTTTTTGATGTTTTTCCTCATGGAAATCATTTTTCCGATGCTCCAGTTAGAAGTAGGGGGCTTCCGTAGCTTGTTATCCGGATTGGTGGTTTGGAGTATTAGCGGACTAGTATTTGGTTATTCAATGAAACTTTATTTCGGATATAGGCCAAGTTGATATGGTCGGCGACCCGAAACGAATTACCTATTCTTAAGGGAGGCTGATAAAGGAGGGCATGTGCTAAGACATGACATCAAATAGCTATTCCCGATTTCGGGGCTCTGAGAAAACTGTCTTTTGTGCAAGGGATAGTAGGGGCGCGACTGAAAGAAGCGGTCCCGAGGTGGCGAAGCCCCTCGAGGACGGAACCCCCGGATAGCCCGACCCTCCAGCGCCCAAAGGGCGTTGGAGGGATGCACCCAAAACATTAAAAAAATAAGTGTCTAAGCGAGTTTACATTTTTTCAATAACCATAGCACTGGCGCCACCTCCTCCGTTACAAATGGCAGCACAACCGTAGCGACCATTTTTCTGATGAAGGACATTGTTCAGCGTCGTGACGATTCTCGCTCCGGATGCACCGAGGGGATGACCCAGAGATACAGATCCGCCGAAGGGGTTGACGATCTCATTGGAAAGGCCCATCGACTGATTAAAGGCTAAAGTGACGACGGAAAACGCCTCATTGACTTCGTAAAAATCGATTTCTTCCTTTTTCAAACCCGCTCGTTCTAAAGCGATAGGGGCGGCGATACTCGGGGAAGTGGTGAATCGCATCGGTCTTTGTGCTGCATCGGCGAAACTGAGAATTTTAGCTACGGGCTTCAATCCCAGGGCTTCCATTTTTTCTTTACTCATTAAAATGAGGGCTGAAGCACCATCATTAATGGTTGACGCATTGGCTGCTGTGACAGTGCCTTCTTTTGTAAATACAGGTCGGAGTTGAGGAATTTTTTCGAATTTTACTCTGCGGAACTCCTCATCTTCTGTGATTATTTTGGGGTCGCCTTTTCGCTGAGGTATGGATAGGGGAACAATCTCGTCTTTGAACCATCCCTTTTCGGTCGCTTCCGCAGAACGCTTATAGGATTGTATAGCAAAGGCATCCTGTTCTTCCCGGCTGATATTTTCTTCTTCAGCCGTCTGGTCTGCGGCCACGCCCATGGGAAGATCATCATACACATCGGTCAATCCATCTTTGGCCAGGCCATCAATCATTTTTCCATCTCCGTATTTATAGCCCCAGCGCGCGCGATCTAAGTAAAAAGGGATATTTGACATGCTTTCCATTCC
>JAWLFI010000142.1:0-6731 GCA_041685645.1 Saprospiraceae bacterium
TCTGACAGTGGAATCTGCCCTTGAAAACTCACCTGATGGGCTCGAATCAAAAAAGTGTCGCGATCTACGCGTCCTCGCCATTGCATAGATAGGTTATGGGTGACTCTCACATCATCGATCAAACTCCATATCTCCCTATCAACTTCCGGCCCCGGAGGAGGTTTACTATCTGCATCCTCCTCACTGAACAGCTCTTCAAAGATTCCTCGAATTTGTTTTACTGAGAATTGAGTAGCGATATCCATATTCAGATTTTGAAATCGCAATACCTGTCGTTGCTCATTCCACTGAAATTTATCGACGACCTCACCATTTTTATTTAATGCATACGGACTAAAGGATCCATTAAATCTAAAGTTGACGATATTTCTAAACATGGAAAAGAATCCGGTCATGCGTACATCAGAGAATTTTAAGCTATCTCTGAGGAAATCGTAGTTTCCGCTAACGACAAAATTCTGAAAAAGCTTAAAGTTTTTCTCCTTGTCTTCTTTTGAAGAGAAATACTTTGCTTCAAAAATGTTATTGAGAGAGTAGTTAAGGATCATACTGGGTCTGGCATTGGGGCTCGCTCCAAACACATTCCCCTCGAATATGGAATATTGGACTTCTCGTTTGAGATCGTCCCTGAGGTCAGAATCGTGCGTATCGTAATAATTCCAAAAGGGGTCACTAAAATCCGGATTAAAACTAAAGTTGATATTGGGCTTAATTACGTGACGGACTCCTCTCAGCCACCCCTTGTCAAATCGGAGGGTACCAAAGATTTGAGTATTGAGATTGACTCCCGTGCTAAATGTCCTCAGAGCCCGAAATTCTTGCACCATTTCATCTTCCAATACATTAAACAGGGTGTCACCTGAAAGAAAAAAGTCTTTGTCATTGGCGGGGTTAAATATGGTATCAATATTCCTCACCGTGGGCGTATCGACCAAAGATCTTCGCATCGTTTCAAACACCCAGGTTTCATTGTAACTGATGTTGGGCGAAGCCGTAAAGTATTTTAGAATTCTAAAGTTGGCATCCGTCTCCAACTGATGATTAAAACCATAGTTCATATCGTCAAAAACAGCGTCGGTAAACAACAGACTATCTTTCGTTCGAATACTGTTGCGAAAAGAACCGTTGTAATTCATTGTGATCTTTTCAAACCATTTCTCCTGCCCTACTCTTTCTTCTCTTTCAAAGGGTTTAAACGCATTCGTAGTAAAAGATACATTGGGCAATTCGATTTGAACGTCTCCTGTTTGATTGTTTTGAGAATGATTAAAGCTGGCTGTCAAGTTCCAGTTTCTTCCTTTAAACCGTTGATTGTAATTAATTCTTGAGGAAAAGGAGTTTTGCAGAACAGATGAAGCATCGTTGCGATTCAACCGAGCATAGTCATTCGTTTGAATATTGACATTCGCTGAAAATTTTCGCGTTGGGTGCGCTTTAGCATCCTGATTGTGTGACCACTGAATACTCACTGAATTGTCCCTACCTTGAATGAGTTGGTTGTCATCGACAAATTCGGTTTTATAACTAGAAAACCGAACATTGGTATTTCCGGAAAATCTGTATCGGTGATTGTATCTAAAAGCGGCAGCCAGACCATAACTCCCCCGCAAATAAATATCGGTCGTCAGGGACAAGTCGTAATTATCATTAATGGGAAAATAATACCCCACGTTTCTCAGGCCGTACCCCCACTCCTGAGAAACGTCGTAATCACTTGGAAAAAGCAAGCCCGTTTTTCGACCTTTTGTTAAAGGAGCTGCAGCTAAAGGGAGGACCAATGGAGTTGGAATACCACCGATTTCAATAAAAGATGGTCCCATTACAGCCCATTCATCGGCAATCACTTTCTGCTTTCCCGACCTCAAGCCAAAATGAGGTTCCGGGTGATTACAAGTGGTTATTATAGAGTTGGCATTGTATATGACATCTTGCTCTTTAATTTCTCCATTCCTTATGTGGCGCTCTGTGAGGTATTTACTTTTAGTTCCAATGATATACAAATCTCCTTCCTTGGTTCTGGCGCCTTCGATATATGCCTTCTCGGTATCGAAATTATACTTTAATTGAGTGGCATCAACCACATTATCTCCCTGAACCAAATGGGGATAATTCTCAACTTTCCCGGAAGTATCGGGAATCCCGGTGGCTATAACAGTAGATGAATTCAAATCAAATTCCATATAGTCCGATGTCATCGTCGCATCATCAGTAATGATGCTATCCCTTTTATAGAGCAGCAATTTTTCGGTCTCTGCAGAATACACCACAGAGTCGTCAACAAAATAAAGGACTCCAACGGTAATAGCATCTGAGGAAATGGGAATCGAAAGACTATCCTTTGCATTACTTGTCTCTCTCTCATTAGAAATACTATCTGCAGTACCAAGAGTATCTGACAAGCCCGGTGGTAGGGTGTCCTGATAAAACTCAAATTCAGTAAGAGATTCTATCAAAAATGTATAGGAGCGCGGAGAAGATACATATTGAAACAACACCTCATTGGGCGAATCGTTATAAGTGTATAATTTGAAACATGGGTCCGAATGAGCGGAAAGGCGGAAAAAAGAGCATAAAACTATGCAGGGGAGTAAAATATTCACTACCTTTATATTATAAATTTTCATAATATGATTAACCCAGTGACTATACAAAAATATGTGTTTCTAACGACAATATCACTTTTATTGTATATACCGTACATGAGAAGTGCTCCGTTGGTGAATTCAGGAGGAGTTTCAAATCTACTTCTATGCCATCCCGAGTCTACTGACCCTCCGGGCAAAAGCAAAGTGTACACCATAGTTATTGACCCCGGACATGGGGGGAAAGATGGCGGTTGCAGTGGAAATCACAGCCATGAGAAGGACATTGTTCTAGCTATCGGCCATCAAATTAAGGAAATGGCTTCAAAAAAATATCCCGAACTTAAAATCGTAATGACCCGCGACAAAGATAAGTTCATACCCTTGCACGAGCGCGCTAAAATTGCCAATTCTTCAAAAGCTGATTTATTTTTGTCGCTTCACTGTAACTCCATTGGAGGAAAAAGCCATATCCACGGTTCTGAAACGTATGTTCTTGGATTACACAGAGCTGAAGATAATTTGAGAGTAGCCAAACGAGAGAACTCTGCGATATTATATGAGAGTGACTACAAGGCTCAATATGATGGCTTTGATCCCAGTTCAGCTGAAGGGCATATCATATTAAGTATGTATCAAAATGCCCATTTGGAACAAAGTATTCATTTCGCCCACTTAGTGGAAAAGCAACTGACAGCTCAGGCCAAAAGAAAGAGCAGAGGTGTTAAACAAGCGGGATTTCTCGTACTCAGAGAAACGACCATGCCCTCCGTTTTAATTGAAACGGGATTTTTGACCAATGCTTCTGAAGAGCGATTTCTTAGTGATATTCAAGGTCAAAAGGAAGTTGCACAATCGATACTAACTGCCATCGAAGAATACGCCTATTTACCCAGTCTATCGAAAGGAGAGTCAGCTTCCCCTTCCACTCGCTTTGGCGTTCAACTTCTCACCACGAGTCAGCCACTGGATAAAGGACACAAATTATGGAAACAAAATACTGATTTAACCGAATGGGTTACCTCATCGAATACATACAAATACCTCGTACCCGCAGGGGCCAGCAAGGAAGAAGCAAAAAGAAAGCAAGAACAGATAAAAAAATCAAGTGGAATAAAAGATGCATTCATTATTCCCTGGCCAAAGATAGAATTAGCCCCTTCCCATGTAGTAGGAACTAAATAGTTTTCTTACTTTCACACTGCAATTACACATTTTATTATCATGAAGATACCATACGAAGTACGAATTGGAATTATGGCTGTCGTAGCCATTTTTGCAGCAGTTTGGGGCTATAAATTTTTGAAGGGACAGAACTTCTTATCCAATGATGCTCAATTTTATGCTTTTTACGACTATGCAGATCAACTCAATGAAAGCGCTCCGGTCTTTTTAAAAGGCCTGGAAGTGGGGACGGTAACCGACGTAAAATTCAACGCCTCAGCAGAAAAACCTATTCGCGTGGACTTTGAGGTGAGAAAAGAAATTGATGTACATCCCAATTCCGTTGCTTATATCGTTTCTACTGGTGTTTTAGGCGGCAAAGCAGTGCAATTATCCATTCCTGGACCTTGCCTACAGGACGAATGTCTATCCAGTGGTGACGAAATAGAGGGAAAAAATAAGAGTTTAATCTCCTCTATGATCGGTGAAGAAGATCTTGAAACATCGATTAACCAACTAACAAGTGCATTCAAGACATTAATAGATTCTCTGGACAATGCCTTATCTCAACCTGAAGCTGAAAGTGGAATTGGACGCATGGCTTATGATCTACAGGAGACTTTAAAAAACGTAGAAAACATGACCCAATCTATGGATCAAATGTTTAGCTCTCCAACAAGCCCCGTAAACAAAAGTCTTAAAAACATTGAATCCATCACGAGGAACCTGGATCAAAACAACAACAAAATCAATCAAATCTTAGATAATCTAGCGACTGTTACTGAGAAAGTGAATCAATTGGAGTTGGAGACTACTTTGGCTAAGGTGAACTCTACTTTAGATCAGTCAGAGATCACCTTCCAGGAGTTAAACGCCAGATTATCCCAGGCGAAAAATGCCCTGGGGTCAGTTGAGTCTCTGCTGGGGAAAATCGAATCCGGTGACGGAACGATGGGCAAATTAATTACCTCTGAGGACCTTTACAAAGAGATGAATAAAGCTGTCATGAACCTCAACTTTTTGCTACAAGACATCAGATTGAATCCCGACCGCTATATCAAAGTAAGTGTATTTGGAAAGAAATCAAAAGACTATAATTACCCCGAGGAAGACCCTGCATTTCAGGACTAAATTTTTTCATTGTGGTTGTGGAAGGATATTACCTCAAGGAAATTTATTCAATAACCTTTTAAGCGAGCTTTTAGCTTACAAAGACTTTAGATCAATCTTTCTCCCCTTTTCGTCCAGTATGTTTACCTCGGGTTCCAGAAAAACTCCAAAATTATCAAATACGTCCCCTTGAATTTCTGCAGCCCATTGCCGGACATCTTCAGAGCTTGCTCCTCCATAATTTACAATGACGAGTGCCTGCTTATTATACGACCCAACGGCCCCACGTCGACGGCCTTTCCATCCGCACCGATCAATTAACCAGGCTGCAGGTATTTTAACCTTGCCAGAAGAAACGGGATAATAGACGATTTCAGGATAGGTCTTCTGCAGCTCCTCAAGTTGAACTTCATTGATAATTGGATTTTTGAAAAAGGAACCTGCATTACCCAATTTAGAAGGCTCGGGAAGTTTGGATCTCCGAATATCACAAACAATTTGACTTATCATTTTAGCATCGATATTTTGCAATTCTTTCCTATCAATTTCAGATTGCAAACTACCGTAAGAAAGGTTTAAATCGTAATGGCCCATTTTGGGCAATCGAAAATACACATGGGTGATTACCCCCTGATTTGCCAATTCATTTTTAAACACACTGGATCGATAAGAGAACTTACATTCCCGAGCATGAATGACACTCTCCCTTTGGTCAGCATAGGAGAAATAAACTACCGAATCTACAAATTGAGCTACCTCCAGCCCATAAGCACCAATATTTTGAATTGGCGATGCTCCAACAGTTCCGGGGATTAAACTCAAATTCTCTAAACCACCCCATCCCTGATCGAGACAATACAAGACAAATGAGTGCCAATTCACACCGCTACCTACCTTTATCAAAACTGATGACTTCGTTTGATCAACGAGCTCTAAGTCATCAATTTCCATTTTCAATACCGTCAAATCTAAATACCGGGGCAATAAAACATTACTCCCCCCTCCAAGGATATATGAATTTTGTGAATCAGTCAATTCGAAAACCTGCCGCAATTCCATTCCAGTACGAATTTTAGCCAACTTGTAGCAAATGGCATCAATACCGAAGGTATTGAAATATCTCAATGATGCTCGAGGAATGAAAGTGCTCAATTCCGGTTATTTAGAAAATTCTTTCATTAGATTCTTATTCGCCGTAGAGTTCACGTTAATCATAAATCCAATGCTCATGTACATCGAACGATCCGGGCCCTTTCCATACCGACCATATAAAATTCCCGAAAAACCAAGGGCTCCAAAACCCAGTCCGATTTCTCCAAAATAGGATGGGAAAAATTGCTGACGATCTGCTCGTTCAAAATTCGAATACTCATCAGATAAAAAATACAGTTCAGTATTGGAAAAGACTACGCCACCTCCAATAGAAAACCCGGTTCCTGCATTAAGCGTAGTCGTGGACACGCCATTAAAATTAAAAAGGGCAACCAGTGGAAAAGATACTGCTCCTAAGCCTTTGTAATCATTAATGTCAAATGCAAAAGGGGCATAGGAAACTTGAGCTTCCAGGGACATGTTGATATCGCCTTTCCCCAGCCACATCTTAGGTCCCCAATTAAAATTTGTGAGGGCAGAACCCGTGCGGTATTCACCCAAAGGATGCGTCTCCGGGTTTTGTTGGAACTGATAAAAATCAATACCAAACGTATTTCCAAAACTCACCCATTGCGCATTGGACTCCTGAACGCAAATCAAAACTATCGCAAAAAGAAGAATTTGTTTCATCGTGTTTTCTTTCAAAGATAAAAAGCTAAAAGTAAATCACTCGTGGATCACGGTTTTATCTTCAAACTGCAGGCGGGCCAATGATTGATACAA
>JAWLFI010000011.1:0-26815 GCA_041685645.1 Saprospiraceae bacterium
AAAAACCGACTACATATCGCCGGGCGTGGCGCTTCTCCGTCGCTACGAGGTAAATTGGAATCAACTCCTTATTGCGACTATCACGGAGAAGTACCTTGTTCTGATGCCTTTTTGCAGCAGCATTCGATTATGATTGTACCTTTATTGTCGGGCAGTGGCATGCGAGTCAAAATACTCGAAGGCATGGCAAAAGGCATGCTAGTGATTACGACGAGTCAGGGGCTGGAAGGTATTCCGGCACGACATCAGCGCGAGGTTTTGGTAGCTGATAGTCCAAAAGCATTTGTAGATGCGTTGCGATGGGCTATTCAAGAACCCCGACAGGTTCGCGCGCTGCAGTCCGCTGCAGTCGAGTTTGTGGAGCGCGAGTTTCACATGTTTGAACAAGGGAAGAAGTTGCATAGCTTTTATAGCGAAATCTTACCGGTGAAACCACAAAAGCAGCGATCAATGCTTACCTTTGGTACCTAAACTCAAGTATCTTTTGTGAGGCAACTGTGGATTTTTACCTCTAGATATCCCTATCCCATTGAAAAGGGCGATAAACTACGACTGTATTTTCAGTTGATGGAGCTCAGTGCGCATTTTGAGGTCACTCTATTTACCCTGTGTGAGTCCGAGCCATTGCCCGAGCATCGGGAGGAGTTGGAGAAGTACTGTTCGGAGATCGTGTACTGCAGAGTGAACCGCATCGCTCAATTATACCATACTTTTTTGGCATTCACGAGGAAACACCCTTTGCAAGTGGGATTTTTCCATCATGCCGGACTGCAGCGTATCATACACGACCGCTTTGTAGAGCAGCCCCCTGACGTTATTTATTGCCACCTGATTCGCATGACGGAGTACGTTCGGCATTTGCCAGTGCCGAAAGTGGTGGATTATATGGATGCCTTTTCGCTGGGCATGTATCGCGCCTCGGAGAACAGCAAAAATATTTTTTGGCGGTATTTATACCGCATTGAGGCGACGCTGTGCGCGCATTACGAGCGACTGGTTTTTCCCAACTTTGACGGCTGGACGATTATTTCCGAGCAGGATCAGCAATCTCTGCTGATCTTGCAAAAGGAGCAAGTCGATGTGGTGCAAAACGGGATCGATACCCGGCAATTTTATTTTGAAGAAAAACTGGATCACAAGGAACAATTACTGTTCATAGGTAATTTGGGTTATGCACCTAATGTGCGTGCGGCGCAATATTTGGTAGAAGAAGTGATGCCCCTCTTGTGGAAAGAGCGACCGGAGGCCCGATTGGTTCTGGCGGGTGCCCGGCCGGGCGCATGGTTGCAGCGCTTGCAAGACGAGCGGATAGAAGTGCGCGGATGGGTGGAAAGCATTCGCGATGTCTATGGTGAAGGATCCATTTTTGTCGCTCCTTTGTTTACAGGGAGTGGCATGCAGAATAAAATATTGGAAGCAATGTCGGTGGGCGTGCCTTGTATTACTACCGATATTGTCAACGATTCCATTCTTGCCAATACCCCGGAGGAGATTTTATTGGCCAATGATGCAGAGACTTTTGTAGAGCAAATTCTTCATCTTTTTGATGATGAAGAGGATTTTCGCCGTTTGAGTCATATTGGCCGTCAGTTTGTCGAGCGCAATTTTCCGTGGAAAAAAGCAACCCAACCCTTAATAGACTTGTTGAATCAAGTAAGTAATATCGAGAATAAAACAGAATATGCAAAATAAAAATGTAGCTCGGGAAGAATTATTGGACACTATAGACGAGGCCATCGAAGACTTGAAAGCCGGCAAGGTAATCATCGTAGTCGATGATGAGGACAGAGAGAATGAGGGCGATTTTGTGGGAGCGGCCGAGTCGATCACGCCGGAGATTATCAATTTCATGTCCAAAGAGGGCAGGGGGTTGATCTGCACACCTTTAGAGGAAGAGCGAGCGCGTGAATTGGGGTTGACTCGAATGGTGAACAATAATACTGCCCTGCACGAAACCGCCTTTACTGTATCAATCGACTTGAAGGGGTACGGCTGCACCACAGGCATTTCAGCATACGATCGGTCGAGAGGGATTAAGGCGATAACTGAGCCCGAGATATCTGCAGCGGACTTTGCCCGCCCCGGGCATATCTTTCCCTTGATTGCCAAGCCGGGGGGTGTATTGCGGCGCACCGGACATACGGAAGCATCAGTAGATTTAGCTCGATTAGCCGGCTTTTATCCAGCGGGTGTATTGGTGGAGATTCTCAATGAGGACGGCTCCATGGCTCGCCTACCACACTTGCGTAAAATTGCCGATAAATTCGATCTAAAAATCATTTCCATTGCCGATTTAGTGGCCTATCGGATGGAAAATGAGCGCATTATTAGTCAGGCTTATGAGACAGAGATCGATTCCAAATACGGCCGCTTTAAGGTGCGCGCGTATCGGCAGGACACTACCGATGACATCCACCTCGCAATTTTTACGGGAGATTGGGAAGAAGAAGATGAGGTGATGGTGAGAGTGCACAGCTCAACTGAGACCGGCGATATCCTGGGCTTTTTATTTAATGCGTATGGCGAGACCATAACAAAGAGTTTACATTGGATTCAGGAAGAAGGCAAAGGCGTGTTGTTATTTATGCGGCATTCCGAAAAAGGCAGTTTGCTTTCCACTCTGGAGAAAGTGGAAGAAGAGGGCAGTCTAAAAGCTTTGAAGCGCACGGGTGACCAACGAGATTTCGGCATTGGCGCACAAATCCTTCGCGATTTATCCATCAAAAAGATTCGATTGATCACTCGTTCTCAGCGCAAGCGCGTCGGCCTGATTGGCTATGGGTTGGAGATTGTGGAGAATTTGCCCTTGGATATTGATTAGAGGACAGCATTCACAAAAAAGCAGTTTTCTTTTTTTGAGGGTCATCTCTCTTGCTTTCAATTGATTGGGGTGGTTGAGATGATGTAGAGGTGTTAATCGCTTTTTCTTTGGATTCGTAGTTATGATTTAATCCTTCGCCTTTTTTAGTCAGTGGGATAAGGGGAATCGGCTTTGATACAGGCCCATATTTATAAATTCAGCAGGCTTGCCTTTTGCCCTTTGATTGATTAAGCTCTTTTGATTTCGTTTTGAAGGAAGAGATGATACACGGAGGTTGATTTAGTGAAGTGGTCCTTTGTTTTTAATAATTTATTGGGTTCTGGCGTGGACATGGTGGTATTCTAAAACGTATAAATGAATGAAAGTATCTTTATAATATTACAAATGCTGCACGATGAAACGACTTGTACCCTTTTTTCTATTCACTCTCCTTACTTTCTTTTTTTCAAGTAACACTGTCGCACAATGCGATAATTCCGATGATTATCTAGCTCTAAGAGCGCTGTATCTCAGTATGGGTGGAGAAAATTGGGTAAATTCTTCCGGGTGGCCGGATAGCGCAACCTTAATTGCAAACCCCACACCACCTGCAGGAACAGATATGGGAAATTGGAATGGAATAGGATGTGACGGTTCGGGACGGGTGAGGAATATTAGTTTACGATCGAATGGGCTCAGTGGAGTCATCCCACCGGAGCTAGGGAATGCAACACTATTACAGGGTTTAGATTTAGCTGAGAATGAACTGAATGGTCCCTTTCCTCCACAGTTGGCGAATTTAGAGAATTTGGAGTCTTTCGATTTGGGCAGTAATGAACTGAGCGGCGAGATTCCAGATGTTATTTTTAGCCTTACTTCTTTAAGTGGCCTGGATTTGAGTGGTAATGAATTCACTGGATCCATCCCTGCGGAGCTCGGAAATCTGGTGAATTTGACAGGTTTAGATATGAGCAATAACGGTCTTATTGGCAGTATTCCGACAGGCATTGGCAATCTTATAGAATTACAATTTTTATCTCTGGCAAATAACGATTTGGCTGGCACACCTCCTGCATCCATTGGTGATTTGGAGAGTTTGGGGGACTTGCAATTGAATGCTAACAGACTCAGTGGTAGAATTCCTTCTGAAATGGGAAATTTGTCGAATTTAGAAAATCTAGATGTGAGTGATAATAATCTTAGCGGGCCACTTCCACCTGAGCTGGGGAATTTATTGAATTTGTGGGATATGAAATTTTCTGATAATGATTTGAGTGGTGCTATCCCCAATGAATTTGGTGACTTATCCAATTTGAAAATGCTGAATCTTGAGAATAACGAATTAGTAGATTCCATACCCCCTTCACTGGGAAGCTTGTCTAGTTTAAGGGGATTGTTTTTGAGTAGTAATCAACTAAGCGGAGAAATTCCACCTGAGCTGGGTGACTTATCCAATATAGAGGATTTGGATTTGTCCAATAACGATCTCAGTGGTTGTTTGGAAGAAAATTTATTAAACTTATGTTCTGGTAATCGTTCTGTTAATATTTTTAATAATCCCAGGCTTGATAATGAGGATTGGGCTACATTTTGTAGTATCCAGTTGGGTGTGTGTGAGGGCTGTCGGCTTCAACAAAACAAACAAGATGAGTTGGAGTCTCTTTTTGATCTTTACCATGCTACCGATGGCCCAAATTGGACCGAAAATGCCGGTTGGGAAGAGGGTGTCGCAGGCAACGACTGTGATTACTGCGCTTGGGACGGAGTGATTTGTGATGGGGATGGTAGGGTGAGAGGGCTGAACCTCTACATGAATAACCTAAGTGGTTCAATTCCTCCTGAAATTGGACAATTCTCTCGCCTGGGTTTTATAAATCTAGCCTCCAATAATCTGAACGGCTCAATTCCTCCCGAGATAGGCAATTTATCAAATTTGGAGGATATTGATTTCAGAGCAAATCAGTTGAGTGGGCCAATTCCTCCTGAAATAGGTAGCTTAACTCAATTGAGGGAGTTGGTTCTATTTGGGAATAGTCTGTCCGGCCTGCTTCCTCCTGAGATAGGCAATTTAACCAATGTGGAAACTATCATGTTGCAAAGGAATCAGTTGAGTGGTCCACTTCCAGCTGAAATGGGAAACCTGTTAAATTTAGAGGATATAGATCTGTCTTTTAATGATATCGATGGCCCAATTCCGCCTGAAATAGGTGATTTGGATAGTTTGAGCTTTGCATGGTTAAATAATAATCAATTGAGTGATTCTATTCCTCCTGAATTGGGGAGCTTACAGAATTTGAATTTTATGGATCTGGAAGCCAATAAACTGAGTGGATCTGTACCCGCTGAGTTGAGTGATTTGTCGAGTTTGTTTGGCTTCAATTTGAGAGATAATCAGCTCAGCGGTTGCTTGGATCCCGACCTTCTAGACTTGTGTTCTTCTGGGATTTCTCTCACGCTTGAAAATAACCCGATGCTTGATAATGATGATTGGGATTCTTTTTGTGAGGATCAAGTGGGCATTTGCGGTACGGTGAGTGTTTTGGGAGTTCCCAAATCAGGAGTTTCTATCTACCCCAATCCCGCCGGGGCTCAAGTTCATATTCTCGATATGACTCCTTCTAATGTGACTTTAATGAACTCCAATGGAAAGGAGATTGAAGTTCAGGCAGATGGAGGTGTGATTCATGTTGGACATCTTACGCCAGGGCTCTACATCTTGAAGATAGTTGACGCCCGGGATGAAAAAGTTTACGTAAAGCGGTTCATCAAGAGCTGATTTGAAATGTGGGCTATTTTGCGATAGCGTATTCTATGGTTTAACCGAATAAAAAATAAAAATCATTTGATATGCCGCGCTTTTATGCTCAGTTGAAATGAGGACGGGGAAAGAGTAATTCTTGCTATCAGGAGGTGAGGAGGAGATGTCATGTAAAACCACTGAAGACGATGAGAAGAAGCCTTACGCGTATTAGAAAGTGGGACACATATAACTCTCATTGACGTATTCGCCGATGTAAATAAAAGAGAGTTCCAGGGCATTCCGATTGGCGATTTTGCCTCCTATAATGTTCATATCATAACTAATGCCCAACTTTACATCCTGGAGTTCGATGCCAACGAGAGCGACCACGGCATTGGGCTGAAATTTTTCGATGTAATTATTGAGTCTCAAATAGCCGCCCAATATCAGATTGTTGCCGGCGACGCGTGAGAGTCTGTTTTTCCAGGCTGCACCCACCACGGCCTCCTGAAAAGGACCCTGAAGGGTAAATGCAGAGCGCACGGTTAAATAGTGATCGGTAAAATTGGCCAATAAAAAACTGTAGGAGGCATCCATGGCATAGCGCCGATAAATATCATTTGCGGGAAATTCTACAGTGGGATTATTGGAGTTACCTTCCTGATAAAAGGACAAATCGACCGGTAAGATGTGATCGACGCTGAGTCCGGTGCTAAACCGCGTATCCTTATTGGGTCGCGTAGAAAAGTTGATTCCCAGAGCTAAGTCGGGATAGGCAAAATTGTTTCTCGGCAGGACTTCATTGGTAGGTAAGACAAATTGGTCAATCCCATTGAATTCATCTTGAAAGTTTATTTGTTCGTAATTGACGTTTTTTTGTGTGATACCAAATCGAAGGCCGAAAGACAAGAAAGTCTTTTTCTTATTGTTTAAGTTTTTGTGAAATGCCCCGGTGAGAGCGGCAAAAGTGGTCGTGAAATCCACCACGTCGACCTGGTCGCGAACAAATACGAGACCGCCGGCTGCTGCGTCCTGCGAAATGCCCGATTTGGGGCCAATTTTGAATCGAACGTCTCCGGTGGCAGTATAAGAAACAAAAGGATTATCTGCGGCACCTCTCCACTGATCGCGATACACTCCGGTCATCCGAAATGATCCATCATAGGCTCCGGTGAGAGCGGGGTTGAAGTAGGAGGGAGCTGCATAGTACTGCGAAAACCGTGGATCCTGTGCTTGTAACTCAGACAAGCCCTGATTCCAGCCCATACTCAACAGGAAGACATATAGTAGAGCGATCCGCAAAATGTGTTTCATATCTATTTTAAACTGCTTTGAGTATATCATATTGTGAAATCATGTTATAATCCCCAAAGCGATTCTTTGTGATTACGGTGTAATTATCGCTGTCCATGGTGCGAATGATATCCTTTACTTTGGTTTCGTGATCGACTTCCGGCAAGGCGGGCCCCATGATATCTTGTACCTGAGTTTTATGACCTGAAATTCCTTGAGACACTAGGTGTGAGAGCACCTGATTCTCATAGATGGTGCCTACGACCTGACCATTTTGCAGCACGGGGATTTGGGAGATTTCCTTGCTCTTCATCATATCCAGTACTTCATCAATGGTTACCTCCGGGCTTGTGGTAATCCATTCTTTTTTATCTTTCATGTCGAGGACCTGACCAATTGTAATTTCCTCATCTAAAAATCCGCGCTCTCTCATCCACTCATCATTGTACACTTTCCCTACATATCGGCTTCCGTGATCGTGAAAGATAACAACGACAACATCGTCTTTTTTGAGTTGATCCTGGAGTTGCAATACGCCCTTCACGGCGGAACCGGCACTGTAGCCCATGAGCAGACCTTCCTCTCTCGCCAATTTGCGGGTATAGACCGCCCCGTCTTTATCCGTCACTTTTTCAAAATGATCAATGAGAGAGAAGTCCACATTTTTTGGAATAATATCTTCTCCGATCCCTTCCGTGATATAGGGGAATATTTCCTTCTCGTCAAATTCGCCGGTCTCGTGGTATTTCTTAAATACAGAACCGTAGGTATCAATGCCCCAAATTTTGATGTTCGGATTTTGCTCTTTGAGGTATTTGGCCGTCCCAGAAATCGTGCCACCGGTACCAACACCCACGACTAAATGGGTGATTTTCCCATCGGTTTGTTTCCATATTTCCGGGCCGGTGCTTTCGTAGTGGCCAAGTCTGTTAGCTAAATTGTCGTATTGATTAAACCAAAAGGAATTGGGTATAGTCTTGCTGATTTTTTCGGCTACGGAGTAGTACGATCGCTCATCATCCGCCGCTACATTCGTAGGACACACAATGACTTCAGCCCCAAGAGCTCTTAGCAAATCCAGTTTTTCCTTGGATTGCTTGTCACTGGTAGTAAAAATACATTTATATCCTCTAACACAGGCGCCGAGCGCTAAGCCCATGCCCGTATTGCCAGAGGTGCATTCTATGATGGTTCCGCCGGGTTTTATTTTTCCCTCTTTTTCAGCGACGTCCAACATTTTCATTGCCATTCTATCCTTGATGGAGTGGCCCGGGTTGAAAGTTTCTACTTTGGCTAAAACGGTAGCTGGTACGCCTTTGACGATTTTATTCAGTCGAATCAAAGGCGTGTTTCCAATCGTTTCCAGTACATTATTATAGTAATTCATATTATAGTTTTCCTGCATTCAATTTCGACTGCAAATATCTTATTTTTACAAAGAAGCGCGCATCTTTTGCCCCTAATTCTTTGGCAGCGGCATTACTAATGACGGTCAATACTTCTTTAGGGTAACTTTTTTCCGGCAATTCTCCGATCACCTTCACGTAAACTTTGGATCCAAACATGGGATTGATTAGTTCCAAATAGGAGCCAACGGGCGCTTCCCGGTGAAGAGCGAAAAAGCCGGACTCGCTGTCATTTTTCTTATTGTAAAACGCTATACCTTTTTGCTCCCGCAAAGTACCCTCCATGCTGGCCAGGTGAAATTGTTCCTCAATTTCCTTAGACTCAATGCCATCTTCCTTCATTTCGTCCGTCACTACGGGCTCATAGAGACCATCCCGGGGAAACCAGCCCACTTTCAGCTTAGCTCGCCGGGGGAGATCCTCTCCATCTACTTTGTTCCGCCGCTCTAGTGTTCTGCTTTTTACATCCAGGAGCGTTGAGCCGAGGAAATCGAGTGTTTCATCCGGACCCATGGTGTAAAACACCTTGTTGTATTTCTTGAAAAATGACCGACCGAAAAAATTGGTGATAATGTGTGAGCTGTCGATCGGGATTCGAAGTTTTTTGCCGATAGTCAGTGGTTTTCCCGCATTGATTCCGTTGACGCGCAATAATTCTTCCATTTCGGAGTCGTAAAAGGCGGACAGCCGATAGATTGATTCGTATTTCTCGACCTGATGCACTACGTGCAGTCCCGCAGCCTCGCTGTATTCGAGTTGGAGAGTATCCTCTTTTTCTAATATCGGCGGTGGATTATTCCAATCGTATTCCTGAGCTATGAGAAGGAAGGGAAACAAGATGACGAGGCATAAGGCTATATAAGTTTTCATATTGATTTCTTCTGTCCCATAATCCGATTGAATGGATTTTATGGTTCATTTGTTTAAGTAAATGCAAGTTAAAGGTAAATATATTGCAATAAATAATAATTTGAGAGAAATGCGTCCTTAAATTATTCGAAGCTCATGGATTAATATACGAAGAAAGTTTCGGCGTCTTCTGTATAAAAACTGCGATTATCTTTCCAACGATACTAGAGAAACACTTATTTTGGAGGCATGAAAACATTATGCGTCATTCCCGCCCGATTCGGCAGCCAGCGATTTCCCGGAAAACCTCTATTCCCTCTGGCCGGTCACCCCATGATAGAATGGGTCCATCGCGCAGCGTCTGAGAGCGGAGCATTTGCAGAGGTCGTCATCGCCACAGATGATCAGCGGATCGTCGAGGCCGTGGAAGAATTTGGCGGCCGGGCCATTATGACCTCAGAGGATCACCCCTCGGGAACGGATCGAGTCATAGAGGTGGCGCAGAAAATGCCACGTTTCGATAGCTATGTGAATCTGCAGGGCGACGAGCCCCTTATGCCGCCCGAGCTCCTCCGCAGTTTTGTTGCCCAGCTCGAGCGCGGAAGGCAGGATCAGATTCTCACTGCGGCTACCAATATTTCCGCCGATGAAATGCAAGACTTCAATGTAGTAAAGTTGGTTTTCGACACTGCCGGAAAAGCTTGTTTTTTTAGCCGGGCAGCAATCCCTCATAGTCGCTCAGGAGACTTTGCTCCCGAACTTTGTTTCAAGCACATAGGATTGTATGGATTTACTCATGCGGCGCTACAAAGTATTGCTGAACTGCAGCCTCACCCCATTGAAAAGCTGGAATCACTGGAGCAGTTGCGCTGGTTGCTCAACGGTCTGCCGATTTATGTGCACTTATGCGAATACGAGGCTCATGGAATAGACACCCTGCAACAAGCGTTGGCCGTAGAAAAACTTTTGAATACATAGATGAAGCCGCATTATCCATTCAAGTGTTTGGCGGAGAAAGAGAAGGGGAGGAGTGTCTGAGCTCCGGAAAACAACCATACCTTTTGCTTCTTATTCATGAGCAAAATTCGAATGGGAAGGGTTTGCAGAGATTGTACTTCCGAAATCACCTGGCGACAGGCACCGCAGGGACTGGGTATGACTTCTTCACTTTCCGTGGGAACGAAAATAGCAATCGACTGAATTTCTTCCTTGGGAAACTGGCTCCGCGCACTGAAAATGGCCACGCGCTCTGCACATAATCCAGAAGGGTAAGCGGCATTTTCCTGATTGTTTCCTCCCACGAATTGATCATTAGACAAGTGCAGACATGCGCCCACTTTAAAATTGGAGTAAGGGGCATAAGCCTGAGCTGCCATTTCTTCTGCCTTGCTTAGCAGGTATTGATCCACGGAATTGACTGAAGTGAGCGTCGCGGTTTGAAAGTTGATTTCTAAATGATGTTCTTTCACGTTGGATTGGACTGAGTTGAATAGGTAAAAGTAAGCATTTTGTCCTAATTGTCCCTCTTAGAATAAAACTCCGGCAATTGTCGCCGTCATTAAATTGGCAAAAGTGCCCGCCATCACAGCGAGTAGGCCAAAACGAGCAATGTCGGATTTTCTATTGGGCGCCAGGCCGCCAATACCTCCAATTTGGATGGCGATGGATGCGAAATTAGCAAATCCACATAAGGCAAAGGTCGCCATGATCACCGTTTTGGGACTGAGCGTGTCAGCGCCCACTAAATCAGCGAGCTGTAAATAAGCGACGAACTCATTGAGGACAATTTTTGTGCCGATCAGAGAGCCCATATTGATGGCATCTTCCCAGGGCACGCCAATGAGAAAGGCCAGGGGAGCAAATACCCAGCCCAGCAGAGTTTCTATCTTCAATTCAGACTCCGGCAATAGGGCATTGATACCGGTAAATTCGCCAAAGTGAAATAGAAAGTAATTTCCCATAGCTAATAGCGCGATAAAAGCCAGTAGCATGGCACCGACATTGGCCGCCAGCTTGAGTCCCAGTTTAGCTCCACTAGCCGCTGCATCTATGCCATTCGCATCCGGTCGCTCTATATTCATTTTGGCATTTTCGTTCGTTTCCGGCACCTGCGTTTCCGGATAAAGTATCTTTGCTATGATGAGCGCTGCCGGAGCCGCCATCAGACTCGCGCCCAGCAACTGCTCTGCAAACATCAATCGCCCCACTTCCAGAGCGACTCCCTGAGCCTGTGCATAGGAATTGCCCAGCATTTGCACATAGGCTGCCATCACGCCCCCGGCAATGGTCGCCATCCCTCCGGTCATTACGGCCAGCAACTCCGATTGCGTCATGTTTTTTATGTAGGGCTTGACGACCAGTGGCCCCTCAGTTTGCCCCACGAAAATGTTAGATATTACTGAGAGCGATTCTGCCCCTGAAGTGCCCAGCAATTTTTGCATGCCTTTGGACATGTATTTCACCACAGTTTGCAGAATGCCGTAGTGATATAGTAAAGCCGTCAGGGAAGCAAAAAAGATAATGGTGGGCAATACCTGAAAGGCGAAAAAGTTACCCAGACTCCCTTCCATACCCGGACTTTTCGCCAAGTCGCCAAAAATAAATTCTGCCCCTGCTGTAGTGAAATCGAGAACCACGACAAAAAAGGTAGAAATCCAACTAAAAAACACTTTGGGCCAGCCCAGTGGCGACCAAATCTCCGCCATATCCGCTCCCTTCAAAATGAAAACTGCCAGGATAATTTGCAGTCCCAGCCCCTTCGCCACCAGGCCCCAGTGGATATCTTTTCTACTATTACTCAGCAAGTAACAACAGCCCAGAAGGACACTAATCCCCACGATTCCCCGAAACAAATCAGTCAGTAACTCCATATTTTTTCAATAAATCGGGTTGAAGATACAGGAATTTAGGAATTCAGTGGAATCATCAATCAGGAATACGCAAGCGACCTTTGGACAACATCTTTTGTTTTGAATGTTTTGGGCGTGCCCCCTCGCTTGTCCTTCGGCCAGCTCGGGGTCGGTCCCCTCCGGGGTTTCGTACTCGAGAGGCGTAAAATTTACGCCTCTACTTCGCACCGCACCACCTGCGGCGGTGCGCCCTCCGGGCACCTCACGCTTGCGCCCTGCCGGGCGCTTTTCCGTTGGTAAAACTCGATCCCGGGCTATGTAAAGTTTGGTCGAAATGCTCGTGGCTTCCGGGATGGGTAAGGAGGATATCATCCCATGGATGAAGGGACTGATCTCCGGGGAAATCTATACATTTGCAGTCGTCTTTAAAAGGGGCAAGCAGAGTAATTTGTTTTTTCAGGTCTGAAAATGCGTTGCCCGGGATAAATTTTCTATTTTTCGAATCAAAACAACAAGACGTGAAACCTTATACGATTGGCATAACGGGCGGGAGTGGATCCGGGAAAACATCTTTCATCTCTTCTCTGAAGGAATATTTTGACCAGAGTGAATTATGCGTAGTCAGTCAGGACGATTACTATCTCCCGAAGGAAAAACAATACAGGGACAACAATGGCATTTGCAATTACGACTTGCCCACTTCAGTTGATCTCAATGCTTTGGTAGAAGATGTCAAAAAGTTGAAGGGGGGCGAGGTCGTCCGCCGGAGAGAATACACTTTTAATAATCCGGATAAAAAATCCGAGTGGCTGACCTTCCGGCCGGCTCCCGTACTCTTGATTGAGGGGCTCTTTATTTTTGCAGAGGCAGATTTATTTAGGAATTTCGACTTATCCATTTTTGTGCATGCCAAAGAAAACCTCAAAGTCATTCGCAGAATTAAGCGGGATCAATTAGAGCGCAATTATCCACTGGATGATGTGCTATACCGATACCAAAATCACGTATTGCCAGCTTTCGAAAAATTTATTGCTCCCTTTCGAGAGGAAGCAGACATAGTTATCAATAATAATAAAGATTTCAATGCCGCACTGGATGTCATGCAGGCTGTAATAGAAAGTAAAAACAAGTTGGCTTTGTCCGGAAAATGATGTAAAATGGAGGTTTTGCCTTTCGAAAAGTTCAAAATAATTGGGTTTTTACGTGAAAAGTGTAATTTTGTGTATTATTAACAAACAAAATGTACGACAACATGAGCAAATTTAACATTTTAGGCTCCTTATTGGCTTTTGCCTTGATTCTTTCCTTTGGATGTTCTGGCGATGATGACATGGAAGACATTAATTGTGGGGAGAATTGGTATGCATCTGAAACGGTTCAGAATGCTTTGACAGACTATATGAATGCTTTAAACGCCTATGGCATGGATCCAACTCCTGAAAATTGCAACGCCTTCAAGAGTGCAGCGAATGATTATATTGATATCCTCGAATCTTTTCGCAGCTGCGCGGTTGATCAAGGCGTATTGGATGAATGGGAAGAGAGTTTCGATCAAGCAAGAGATGGAATAGACGAAATAGAGTGTTAGCCTTCTTTTTACTTGCTAACGCATGCTGTAATTGGAAATGACTTTTCTCAAATGATTTGAGGAAAGTCATTTTCTTTTTCTTCTTTTGAGTGATTTAAAGAAAGTGAAGAGCTAAGATCTGGCCAAATATCGATTCCTTTGGAAACCAATATGTCTTTTGCTTGTGTTTTGACCTCGTCGTATTCAATTTCATTACTTATCTTCCATGACAGGATATAGTCCTTATTCTCTATTTGTAATATATACCTGTCAGCTGTTTTGAAAATAGTTACTTTAAACCCTTTTTCTGCAAAACTTTCTACTACTCTCATACAGATAAATCTTTGTTTATACTCTTTGTTATTTTCCTATAAATTTCCCTTAGTTCCCGTTTGTTCTCCAGTATCTCCAGATGTCGGTCTATGGTATCCTGATCTCCTCGAACGGCAGGACCAGTCAATATCTTATGTATATCTTTTGACTCAACATTTTCCACCATGGTGCGGATGAGAGGTAGTAAGTGGTCAAATTCCATGTCATTCTCTTTCAATAGGGTATCGGCTAATTGAAATAGGTGGGTGGGGAAATTATTTACGAGAACTGCGGATAGATGCAACACGCGTTTTTGCTGATCGCTAATGGTATACACATATTTTGAGATTTGACGAGCGACATTATTCAGGGTATGTATCGTTTGATCTGTTGATCCCGATAGGTAAAAAGGGGTTTCTGCCCAAATGATTTGTTGTTCTTCCGCAAAGGTATTGAGCGGATAAAATACACCGGGGTTTTGGATATCCTCGCCAAAAACCTTCGTGGTGTGAACCCCGGAAGTATGCGCTACAATTTTGTTTTGTTTGATATCTGCGGGTAGTTGCTGCGCAACTTTTCTCACCGCATCGTCAGATACGGAAATGAGATATAAATCAGCATCACTTGAGATTTCATTCAGTTCGTGAACGATGGGAATAGAAGAGAACTGATCAAAGGATTTCATGCTCCTGTTGTAGGCTCCAATAACTTGTACATCCTGTGTTGAGAATGCATGAAGCATCTGCACCCCTACTTTTCCCAAACCTAAGATGAAAATTTTCATGACCTGGCTTTCCATCTGAAAAACATACTAATAAAGAACCCTAATAGCATCATTATACTTCCGATCCAGAAAAGATTGATGCCCGGAAACTTAATCGTGGACAAGACCAAATAATCAGAGCGGGGCACATTTTCCGCAATGGATATGGGTGCATGGTCAGGCCACTGTATACTTTCTTTAGACAGTCCAAAGGTGAAAGAGGAATTTTCCGGATCAATTTTTACAAGTTGAGCCGCTATCCGGGCTGTGGTATCGCGATCCTCAATAAAGTTGATTTCGTCATCTCTGATGTAAAAAACAGGCTCCAGTTGAATGGTTTCTGTGGAATTTTGTACGATATTGAGCTGCGCTCCAATGGCGACATCGCCCTTTTTTGCTCTATATTCCGGATGCTTCGGGGATTGAATGATATCTGATAAATGCACGGTATAATTCTCCCATTGCGCAGAATCGCCCAACTTGAGCTCAATGGTGGAGCCGGACTGTGATTTAGACTTTTCCAAAACAGCATCTGCAAATGACTCCGGTAGCTTAATCTTCATTCGAGTATCTGGAAAATACGCTCCATATTGGTACAGTGCATTGTCGCGAATCAAGAGGAAGGCTGTTTTTTCTTCCGGTTGGGTAAATTCATTGGACCAGCTGGTAATATTCAGCCCTATAACCATATCTCCTTCACTGTATTCATAATCATCGTGCTCGGGAATCTCATTAGTGAATTCCGCGTAGATGAATGAACCATTGTAGGCCAGAGTATCACCGGGCGTAATCATTTGTTCGGTATAGCTGAGGCTATCCTCAATATTTTTTGCTTCCTGAAAATTCATTTCCTGAGGAGGTAAGCCGCTGAGGTGGGTGAATATATCATAGTTCCACTTTCTTCGGGTGTCCGGATTGTAAGCTTCTACTTTAGTATAATCGGAGTTGTAAATAATGTTGGGATGCAGGGTAAAGGTATCCCGAAGTTCACTCGTGGAATCCATGGGCACAAAGCGAATATCATAGGTGCGGTAAAACCCATCCATGGAGTCATCTACATAGGTGGCTTCATATCCGTTCATAACCATAGGAGATCCTTTGAGAAGTATGATATTGGACTGAAGGGTTTCTTCATCCAGCCCCAATAAGCCCTGTTGAGCAAACATATTGGTAGAAATAACTTCTTTATTGAGTCCACTAGCCAGAATTCCGATGATCATTATGCCGAAACCCACATGGGAAAACCAACTGGCGACGGACTTCGGGTAGTGCCTTACCACGCGAATGAAATGGTCTGTATTGGAAATGATTGCATAAAAACCGGAAAACAGTAAAAGCTGATACTGCCAGGCCACTGCATTGAGCCAATACAATGAGATATAGCTGAGAAGCAGGGCAATTACTGCGGCCAGGCCTAAATGCCGGAAGAGGGTTTTTTTGTACAACTTTACATTGCGCTCGTTATATCTCGTCCATTGTCCCACACCACTCAGAAGTCCTATGAATAGAGCAATCCACAATTGGCTTCTATTATAATGCTCTACCGGATCGTTGATCACCATGGGTTCATGCAAAGGATCGAAATAAGTCATGAGCGCATTGAGCACAGGTAGAGAGGTGAAAAAAGTGATGAGAATAGCCGAAATTCCAAGCACCATGGTCCCTGTAAACATCCAAAATTCTCTGGATTGAAGTTTTTCATCTGTTTTAGGGCTGGGGATCTGTTTGTATTTTCTAAAGTAGGTGATAAAACCGAGTAGGGGAAAGAAAAGCAAAAAGATTAATAATTGCTTTTCCAGACCGCTTTCCACAAAGGCGTGGACAGAAGTTTCCTCCAAAATCCCCGAACGAACCAGGAAGGTAGAATAGACGATGAGGAAGAAAGTTAAAATATAGAAGGCGAAAGTCGCCTTAAGAGAGTGCCCGGTAGATTGGGCGATGAGATGCGCATGGATACCTGCAACCAGCATTAACCAGGGCACAAGGGACATATTTTCTACCGGATCCCAGGCCCAGTATCCACCAAAGGTCAGGGCTTCATAAGCCCAGGCTCCTCCCATCAATATCCCCACGCCTAAAATTCCGGCCGAGAAAGCGACCCAGGGAAATGCCGATTTCAACCAGGATTTGAAATTGCCCGTCCATAATCCCGCCATGGCGAAAGCAAAGGGAATCGTCGTACTGGCAAAGCCCAGGAACAGGGTCGGTGGATGAATGGTCATCCAATAATTTTGTAAGAGTGCATTGAGGCCTCTGCCTTCAATGAGGTTGAGGTAATCTGCATTACTGAAAATGGGCGCATCGACTGTGTCGCGCAACAAGACAAATGGATTGATCCCTATTTTAAGGGCATCTGTTCCCTCACCGATATAGACGCCAAGCAGCATGCTGAGAATAAAAGCCTGTACCAAAGCGACAACTGCTAAGACAGGAGCTTCCCATTCTCCCCTTTTCCAAAGTAAAATCAGGCCGAGAATAACATGCCAGAAGGCCCAGAGCAGGAAACTGCCCTCCTGTCCTTCCCAAAAGGCAGAGAAGATGTATTTGAAAGGTAAGTCATCGGAGGTATGGTCGTACACGTAGGCATATTCGTAATGCTTCTGGATCAACAAGTAAAAAAGCAGACCGATGACTGCAAAAATGCTGATAGCCTGAATCACGAACCCCAGGCGGCCCAGATTTTTCCAGGCTTTGGTTTTCACCGGTTGATGGGATTTTTGAGTAGCGAGATAGTATGAGATCGCGCTTAGAAGGGCAAAAACAAAGCCCAACACTAGAGCCAGATTGCCTAATTTGCCATAAATGAGGTGTTCTCCTACGTAAGAAATATTGCTAAATATCATTCGCTTTTCGCTTCAGACCTGATGTATATCTCTTCATCATTGTACTTCGAGGGGCATTTCATGAGCATGTCTGAAGCTACAAATCCCTCCTCATTCATTTGCCCCGTAAGGACAATTTGTTCTGAAAGTTCAAAATCTTGTGGTTTGGCCTGAAGGAGGACTACTTTTTCTTCGCGACCTTCGTTGTCTTTCATGTAAAAAGAAAAATGATTAGGATCTTTTACGGGATCATATATCATCTCCTTATCTTTACTCAATTGGCCTACGACTTTCATTCTCTCACCGGAATTTTCAGCCAGAGTAAAAGTCCCATAGGAGCTTACGTCATTAGAAGTAAAGACAATGACGCTAATCGCTCCTGCGATGAGAATGAGTGCGGCAATTAGTGTGTTATTCATTCGATTCTTCTTAAATACGACTGCAAAAGTAATAACACAACGGGAATAAGTGGCAAAGTGAAGCAGTAGAATCACTTTTCTCAAACCAATATGACATAGTTATTACCCTGAGGTGCTCTGTCAAAATTATTTTACTTTTGTACTTATGGAAACAAGAAAAGAAATCGTAAAGTTGCAGGGCTTAAATATTTTTCGGGCGAATGAGCCCGTCTTATCGGATTTGCATATCGCCATCTACGAAGGCGATTTTTGTTATTTGCTGGGATCAACAGGAAGTGGTAAGTCATCCCTGCTAAAAACGATTTTTGGTTCTCTGCCGGTGCATTCCGGACAGATCTCGGTCAATGGTCATAATGTCGCGGAATTGAAGGTGAAAGAATTGCCTGATTATCGTCGAAAGTTGGGAATGATTTTTCAGGATTTTAGGTTGTTAGAGGATTACAATGTGTATGAGAATCTCAATTTGATCTTGAAAGCGACGGATTGGTCCTCAAAGAAAGAACGGCAGCAGCGAATAGAGGAAATATTGGAATGGGTTCATTTGCCCGGCAAAGAGAAGCGGTTGCCTCACGAATTGTCGGGAGGAGAAAGGCAGCGGGTGGCTATCGCACGAGCGATATTGAACGATCCGCCATTGATTATAGGTGATGAGCCTACGGGGAATTTAGATCCGGCGACCTCGGATGAAATCATGTTTTTGCTGCGCAGACTAAATAAAGAGAAGGGAACGGCAATTTTGTTGGCCACTCATGATTATCGGCTGTTGGACAAATTTCCCGGTAGAATACTGCGCGCTGATGCGGGAGGTATTCGGGAGGAAAAGGTCTATTGAGTCCCCATTATATAGTGATATGGGGTTGAGGTTTTATTGAGCAAGCTGGATATCGAGGTTTAATAAATTTAGTTATCTAGTGTCTTTACCACTAAATCCGTTTCAGACCAAGTCTTGATCTTTTTGCTCATATCTTCGTTGCTCCTTGAGCTGAACAAAAATCTGCTGCGACTTTTCTATATTTATTTAGTCGTAATGACACTGGGGGCTGATAAGATTTGGAGGTTTGACAATCAGTTTAGGGCCCGGAGGTTTTAATTCAGCTGAAAGCTAAGTGATCGAAAGCCGTGAGTTTGGGGCATAGCCCGTATTCGCGTGAGGTGCCTGGAGGGTGCTGGACCCGCAGGTGTCCAGCAGTCCGATGCAGAGGCGCGATACCTCGCGGCTCTCGAGGACGGAGCGACCCGAGGCCGCCTCTGCAGAGGCATGAGGCGGCTCGAGGATAAAAGCAGCGAACCCCGGAAGGGACCGACCCTCCCCAAATTTTGGGGAGGGTCACGCCCAAAATATAAAAAGCAAAAATCTTTTCCTGATACCCCTGCTGATAATAGGAAATGCAAGATGAAATTGATGTTAAATAATTATTTTTACACAAATCCAGAGTGGCAGAGTCAACCTTTTTTATCAAATTACGTATCTAAATATGTAAAAACCAGCAGATGAGTATAATCAAATGGAGAAGGCTGAGTGGGACGCCCTTGTTGCTGCCAGTGGAAGAAGAGGTGGAGGCGGTGATACAAAGAGAGCTGTTGAATAAGCAAGAACTGACGATCTGCGTGGGGACGGATTCTGAGGTGCGAGGCGAGATTGTTCGTTTTGCTTCTGTGATCGTGTTTTTGCGTCGGAATAATGGAGGGATTATGTTTATCAGTAAATCGCTGGAGCGTCAACGAATGTCGCTTAAGGAGCGGATGATTACAGAAGTTTCCAAATCAGTGGCGATAGCGCATAGTTTGTCCGGAACGCTAAATAAATACCGGATTCCGCTCGAGGTTCATGCGGACATCAATACACAGCCGATTCATTTGTCCTCCACGGCCCTGAAGGAAGCGATGGGTTATATCAAGGGGATGGGATTTACATTTAAGGCGAAGCCCGATGCTTTTGCGAGTACTTGTTGCGCGGATCGATTAATTTAGACAGCACAAGATCGTTCGGCCATCGAAGAAAGGTAGCAGTTCGCCTAAAAAGTCTATGGAAATAAAGGCATATTTTTTACCTTTACTTTTGCCGGCATCTTATTTACTTTACGAAATACATGATTATGGAAAAGCGGATCTTTTTGTTTCTTTTAATGGCTTTTGGCCTAATAACTGCAATACAAGCACAAATGACAGACGTAGAATTTGAACAATACACCCTTGATAACGGATTGGAGGTGATTTTGCATCAGGATAAAAGCGCTCCTGTAGTGGCTGTATCTGTGATGTATCACGTGGGATCCAAGAATGAGAATCCCGATCGAACGGGTTTTGCTCACTTTTTTGAGCACTTATTATTTGAAGGGACAGAAAATATAGAGCGAGGCGAATTCGATAAATATGTCGAGAGAGCCGGTGGCACCTTAAACGCAAATACGAGCTTTGACCGGACCTACTATTATGAGCTTTTACCGGCGAATCAACTAGAGTTAGGGCTTTGGCTGGAATCTGAGCGAATGCTGCATGCTGTAGTGGATGAGGTGGGTATAGAAACCCAACGATCTGTGGTGAAGGAAGAAAAGAGGCAGCGAGTCGATAATCAGCCCTATGGAACCGTCATGCAGGAGACGTTTAGCCGTGCGTTTCAAAATCATCCGTACCAGTGGATGCCCATAGGATCTATGGAGCATTTAGATGCTGCTTCGGAAGAGGATTACAAGAGCTTTTACGAAACCTTCTACGTGCCGAACAATGCGGTATTGAGCATTTCTGGTAATTTGGATATCGAGCAGACCAAAGAATGGGTGGAGAAATACTTTGGAACGATACCTAGAGGAGAAAAAGAGATTCCGACGCCGGAATTAAATGAGCCGCCGTTGAGTCAGGAAATAAGAGATACTGTTTTTGATGATATTCAGTTGCCTGCTGTCATTCAGGGGTACAGAATACCGGAGCAAACTCATCCCGATTACTACGCGATGGATTTATTAGCTACTGTATTGTCGGGCGGGGAGTCTTCGCGGATGTACAAGAGAATTGTGGATGATGAGCAATTGGCCTTAGCGGTGTTTAATTTTGCCTTTGGCCTGGAACATTATGGGCTCAGCATAAATTACGGGATTGCCAATATGGGTGTTGACCCCTCGGATCTCGAAGCCGTAATGGATGAGGAGGTAGAAAAGGTAAAGAATGAGCTCATCACAGAGCGAGAGTATCAGAAACTAATCAATCAGAAAGAATCTCAATTTGTGAGCCAAAATGCATCCATGGCCGGAATTGCAGAGAATCTGGCTACCTATCACTTGTTTTACGGAGATGCCAACCTGATCAATAACATCATTCAAAAATACAGGGCTGTCAGCCGAGAGGATATTCAACGGGTGGCTCAGAAATATTTGAATAAAGAACGCAGAGTGGTATTGTACTATTTGCCAAAACCCGCTGACTCACAATAAAAGTAATACTCATGAAATATTTCATCTTACTCATCGCATTTGCATTTACATTATTGCACTGTTCGCCGAAATCCGGTGAAAAAGTGGCTGAAAGTTCATCAGAAATGAAAAAAGAATCCAAGGAGAGTTTTAGGAATCAAGCACCATCCGCCGGACTGGCGCCGGCACTTGAAATGGGGAAGTACCATCAAATGGAGCTGGATAATGGACTTGAGTTGATTGTAGTTGAAAATCACAAATTGCCCAGAGTTTCCTTCCAACTGTTTGTAGATGCCGATCCGGTGCTGGAAAATGACCAGGCGGGATATGTTTCTATGACTGGGAATCTACTCAAGACGGGAACAGAGAACAGGAGCAAAGGAGAAATTGACGAGGCAGTTGATTTTATTGGAGCCAATTTATCGACTTCTCGTAGAGGAGCTTTTGGTTCTTGCCTTGTTCAGCATAAAGAAACCCTTCTTGATCTTATGTCAGATGTGATTTTACATCCTTCATTCAATGAAGAGGAATTTGAAAAACTCAAGAAACAAGAACTTTCCGAGATTGCTTCCAGCAAGGACAACCCCAATGCGATTGCTTCAAACATACGTTCTCTGGTGAACTTTAGCAGGCAACATCCATACGGTGAATTTCCAACTGAGGAAACCGTGGAAAATATTTCCATTGATAATTGCAAATCCTATTACAATACCTATTTCAAGCCAAATATCTCCTATTTGGTCGTCGTAGGGGACATTAAAGTAGATGAAGCCAGGCAGTTGGCGGAATCTTATTTTGGTGAATGGTCTTCAGCCGAGGTGCCGAAACACGAATACGAAATGCCTCAGCCGCCGGATGGTGCGAATGTCGTCATTGTTGATCGGCCGGGTGCTGTACAATCTGTGATTAACATTACTTACCCTGTGGAGTTGAAATTGAGTTCTGAGGATTTCGTAGCCGCCAGAGTGATGAATAATATTTTAGGTGGCGGTGTTTTTTCGGGATATTTGATGCAAAATCTGAGAGAGGATAAGGCATTTACTTATGGAGCAAGAGCTTCCCTTTCGCCCAATTCAAGAGTGGGAAGTTTTAATGCCTATGCGAGTGTGCGCAATGAAGTAACGGATTCCTCAATCGTTGAGTTTTTGTACGAAATGAACAGAATTAGAAATGAAGAGGTAGCGGATGAAAGTTTGGAATTAGTGAAAAACTCTATGAATGGTTCATTTGCACGTTCATTGGAGCGGCCGCAGACTTTGGCGCAACAAGCCTTGTCTATAGCCCGATATGATTTGCCGAAAGACTTTTATAAGAACTATTTGAAGAAAATTGAATCCATAACGAAAGAGGATGTATTGAAAGCCGCCCAAACCTATATCAAGCCCGAGCATGCGAATATTTTAATCGTAGGCAATAAGGACGAAGTAGCTGAGAAGGTCGATCATTTTGATGCGAATGAATCTATTACCTTTCTCAATGCAGAGGGGGAAGAAGTAATTGCTTCAGAGAGTGAAATTCCCGAGGGGATGACTGCCGCTGCAGTTATTGAACAATACATAGAAGCCATTGGTGGTGCTGAAGCTATTGGTAAGATTCGGAGTATTGCCATGGAGTTTAAAATGAATGTCATGTCGATGAGCATGAATGGAAGACGCTATGTTGACATTCCAAATAAGTATGCAGAGATAATGGAAATGAATGGTACGGTTGCTCAAAAACAAGTGTACAATGATGGAAAAGGAATGGCGCAGAATCCACAAGGGAAGCAGATGCTAGAAGAAGATGATTTGGCATCATTGAAGTTGAGTGCCCATTATTTTGAAGAACTGCACTATGAAGAAATGGGATATACTGTGGAATTGGTCTCGATGGAGTCTATAGATGACAAAGAGGCTTATAAGGTTAAAGTCACTCCTCCATCCGGGGATCCCAAAACCTTGTTTTTCGATGTTCAATCCGGCTTGAAGGTCCGCGAATTGTCCACAACGGAAGGACAGCAGGGACCCGTTACCGTCACCTTGGATTACAGCAACTACGAGACAGTTGAGGGCGTTGAGTTTCCCATGGAGATGGAACTATCCGGCCCCATGCCACAACCGATTCAGATGAAGAATCAAAAGATTGAAGTAAATACTGACATAGACCCGGAAGTGTTTTCAATCGATAAGTAGGAATAACAAGTATATATTTTCTATAAAAAGGTCTCTCATTAGAGGCCTTTTTAGTTAGATTACGAAATTATCTCAGTTGAGCAAAAGCAGATAGTGTATGATACAGATTTTTGTTACCGGCGGCACTTTTGATAAGGACTACAATTATATCAATGGGTCTTTGTTTTTTAAGGATACCCATATTCCAGAAATGTTGGAGCGCGGCCGATGTACATTAGATATCGATGTGAAGACTTTGATGATGGTGGATAGTCTGGACATGAAGGACGCTGATCGCTTGAATATTCTTCACAATTGTCAATCTACAACAGCGGAGAAAATCGTCATTACTCACGGTACAGACCGAATGGTGGAAACGGCCAAATATCTGGCACGAGCTGGAGTAGAAGGAAAAACGATCGTGTTTGTAGGCGCCATGGTCCCCTATGCTTTTGGGACATCTTCGGATGGTTTTTTTAATTTGGGTAGTGCTCTGGCTTTTGCTCAGAGTTGTGTTCCCGGAGTATATATTGCCATGAATGGCAGGTGTTTTCAATGGAATGAGGTAAAAAAGAACAAAGAGACCGGCTTTTTTGAAGAGCAGAAGTGATTTATTTTCTGGTCGTGAGTTGAGAAGTGTTGTTTTTGTAGAATTATTAGTATATTTGTTAATATGTAGGTATAGGTAAATCACTGATTATGAAACAGATTTTACTGGCAATTTTATTTCTCTTTATATTTTTCCAACTTCCCGCTCAGTCTGATTCGGTTGAATTGGAACGCGTGCATGGGTTTACAGTAAAAAAGCTGTTTGTGGATTACCAGGGACCTGCGGGTGGAGATGTTTTAGATTTCAGAGCTTATGGCGATGGTTTCGAGCTGGGATATAACTACAAGCTCAATTCCAATTTCGAGTTGTACCTGCCGTTTCGAACGGCCGTGGTTCAGTTGAGTGAAGAGTCATCACAACGACGGATGCACAGCTTGGGAGCCCAAATGAAGTGGTCCTGGAAAGATGCACAGACTCTGTTTCAGCCTTATTTATTGGTTGGTGCCAATGGTGTATTATTTTCTGGTGGTGACGCTGATTTCGACATTCCATTGGGAGTAGGTCTGGATATTAATATTCATCCTTCCACGGCGATTAATCTTCAGGCGGCTTACCATTTCGGTCGAGAGAATAGAAGCAATATGAATTTAGGTATAGGCTTCACGCATTATTTTTTGCAGACTTCAGATAAAAAAGAGAAGCCTGAAGAGAAAGAGGAAGAAGAAGAGGTTCTGGCTGATAGTGATGGCGATGGAATCCCCGATGTACACGATTTGTGTCCCAATGAGCCGGGGTCACCGGAATTCAACGGTTGTCCGGATAGCGACGGTGATGGTATTCCCGACCACGAGGATAAATGTCCGGATCAGGAGGGGCCTAAAAGATTTGGGGGATGTCCCGATAGTGATGGAGATGGCGTGCCCGATAGCGATGATGAATGTCCCAATGTGCCAGGTCCTGTGGAAAATAAGGGCTGCCCCTTTATCGATAGCGATGGAGATGGTATTCCTGACAAATTCGATGATTGTCCCAATACGCCGGGTCCGAAGTCGGGCAAGGGTTGTCCTGACAGTGACGGGGATGGCGTCATTGATAAAGATGATAAATGTCCGGATACACCCGGCCCTGCGAGCAATCGAGGCTGTCCGGAGATAGAAAAAAAGGAGCAGGATGTTTTAGATCTGGCTATGGAGTCAGTTAAATTTGAATCGAATCGGGCAACCTTAAAACAGAGTTCGTTTGATAATTTAGATGATATTGCCAAGATCATGAAAAAATATCCCAACTATAAGCTCAGGATAAGCGGTCATACCGATATCACGGGCAGTAGGGCACTCAATCAAAGACTATCAGAACAACGGGCTCGATCTTGCTACGAGTATTTGGCCAGTAAGGGAATAAGTGCTTCAAGAATGTCTTACCTAGGCTATGGACCTGACCAGCCACGGGCAGATAACGATACGGATGAGGGAAGAAGATTGAATCGCCGGGTAGAGTTCGACGTGTATATTGCTGACTAATTCAGTGAAGCTCTATCTTAGAAATATCAGATTTGGATATTGAAGTTCGAGCCGTATATTCCAGAGAGGATTGGAAGTTGTTTTTCGACTTAGCTCGAAGACTTTATACGGACAATCCATATTACGTCCCGGAGCTGATTGCTAAAGAAAGAGCTCAATTAGATCCAAATACCTCTCCATTTTCACCCTATTATCAATGGCATGCTTTTATAGCGGTGGAAGGCGATCGCGTCCTGGCACGAGTTGTCGTTTCCTTTTCGAAGCATCAATCCGATGAAGTTCATTGGGGCTGGTGGGAAACCGAGAATAATATAGAAGCTAATCAGGCCTTATTTCGAGTGGCCTTACAATGGGTGGGGGAGAGGTCGTCAGTTGAGATGATTGGACCACATGGGTTCACTCATTTCGACAAAGTGGGTCTGTTAACATCGGGTTTTGAAGTGCGGCCCACAATTTCAGAATCCTACCATTTGCCATACTATGCTCATTTGATGGACGAAATGGGAGCTGTTCCCATTCAAAAATATCATTCCTATACTATGGATGTTCCCCGGAGTATGCCGGAGAAAATTTCAAAACTATATCACTTGTTGAAGCGGAGATATTCCTGGGAATGCAGAATGCCAGGTAGTAAATCCGAAGTGCAATCCTGGGCAGAAGGGGCATTTGAATTAATGCGGGAATCTCATGCTCAACTTCCCGGTCAGCAATTATTGCCGCCGGACATTCAGCAATATTATATTCATTCCTTTTTACCTCTGATAAAAAAGGAATATACTGCATTTGTTTTCGATGGAGATAAGTTGATTGGTTTTGGCGTTGCTATTCCGTCATATTCAGCCTTTTTTCAGCGTTTGCGTGGTCGGTGGAAGTGGTGGAGCCCTGTGCCTTTTCTGCGCCAAAAACATTATCATCGGGAAGCCGACCTCATGCTCATTGGCGTACTTCCTGATTATTTGCAGAAAGGTGTACCTGCATTTATTTTTCACCAAATTCTACAGGCTTTTATGCAGAGAGGGCTTGAAACCGTCCACTCTAATCCAGAGTTGTCTACGAATAATCATATCCGGCAGTTGTGGAAAGATTACAATCCCATTTTGACTCAAGAGAGAAAACTCTATCGTCTGAGCGCCCCAAGTTTAATTTGAGTGGGCAGTAGAAAGGTTTCTGGTGGATCGCACGAATCGCAAAAGCAGGAATAGTGCAGATAAGCTCAATCCAATCAATAGGCCGTACCATATCCCGATATATCCCCAATCTAGTTTGAAGGTTAAAAAGTATCCCAGGGGCAGTCCAAAGACCCAATAGGCCATAAGGGCAAAAAATGTTGGCCAGCGGACATCTTCCAATCCTCGCAGCAAACCAACG
>JAWLFI010000143.1:0-6528 GCA_041685645.1 Saprospiraceae bacterium
TCGGGAATTAAATAAAGGTGAGATCGTCGGTTGAATAAAAGTAAAGTGCCCCGATTTAGGTTCAGCATCTCCCCATGACTCTAAAAAGTGAGGTTCCGGGGCGGCCCATTGGCAAGTGCTAAAAGTTTCATTGGGTAAAATGGTCGTCGAAACGCTTAATTTAACCTCAGAAAGAGCTGTTTTCAACTCCTCTCCTCTCGGATGCGTATGTACCGGATTAGAATGACCAACAATAAAGACTGCATCTATTCGATTGGCAGTCAATTCGTCAATACATTCATTCATATCTGCATCAATAGATTGACTGGTATTTACAACTCTATCCCATCGAATAGATCTCCCATAATTACCCAGTAAGTGGTTCATATGATTGATGAGCTGCTGCTCAGCTGTATTATTAGAGCCGGAAACGATCAATGAGTTCTTTCCGGATTGACTGGCCTGAATAAGATCCTTTGCTGCTGCTTGAATAGCCTTTTCCGCTTTGTCTGAACTCAAAGTGCCCTGTACAGATACTTGCGCGCCTCCCATGGCAGAGGCCACTTCATTGTGGAGTTTAGCGATAGCCAGTCCCGTCTCTGATGGACGAATAAGAACTCTGCTATCTGCATTGGAACCCGTCAAAGACATAAAGGATTCAAAGGCAATCATCCGAGAAGTATTGGGTGCGTCTACATCTGTAATTCGTCTCTTCTTGCTCCACTGATGAGCAAACTCAACAGGGGAAATCCAACTACCCAGAAAATCTGCACCAAAATTCACAATGACATCCGCCTCGTCAAATTGATATGAAGGAATAGCCTTTTTTCCAAAATCTTTTTCATTGGCTAATAGGATGGCCGAGTGAGAATGGGCATCGTAATTCACCCACCTGGCATTGGGATACTTTTCTTTAAACTTCTGAAAAGCGGCAATCGTCGAAGGGCTATAATTCGATGGAGCAATGAAGCGGATTTGGGAAGATGCACTTAAGCTAGATTTGATTTTCTCATCCAATTTCGCCCAGTCCATTTTCTCAACCTCGGTGTTATTTTTGATTTTGCCCGGTTGTTTAACCCGAGTAGAATCATATAACTCTAATACAGATGCCTGTGCACGAGCGCTGGTACCTCCTCTAGTTAAAGGCGACTGTTTATTACCCTCGATTTTGATGGGTCGTCCTTCACGCGTTTTGACTAAAATGGGGACAAAGTCCTTCCCATTGACAAAACTAGAGGCGTAAAAATTCGCAACACCAGGCACAATAGCGTCGGGTTTATTGACGTAGGGAATGGCTCTGCGGACAGGAGTCTCGCAGGCAGCTGCAACAGTAGCAGCACCTAGTCCAAATCCCAGGTACTTGAGAAAATCTCTTCGGTTCGAATGTAAAAGGCCTTCGGAATCGTCCTGGGCCATATCATTGGCCACGGGCAGATCAAAAAATTCTTTTTTAGATTTTTCGATGAGCTCCCTGTCACCCGTCAAATCTTTTGTTCCGATCCAAATTTTATCTTTGTTTTCCATTATGGTTAAATTCCTTCTGATGAATGAGATGGATTAGTAATGACATTTTTGACATTCCAGACCTCCAATGTCTTCGACGGTCACTTTTTCTCGCTCGCCATTCTGCAATTCATTGTGATAACGCTCAAATTCTTTATGGTAATAAGGATTATCGTCAAACCCTTTTACTTCTGATTCTCTGTGGCAGTTGATACACCATCCCATCGATAGTGGAGCATACTGGGCGAGCACTTCCATTTCTTCGACGGCTCCGTGACACTGTTCACAATCCACTTCTCCCGATGTCACGTGCTGGGCATGATTAAAGTAAACGTGATCGGGTAAATTATGAACCCGGATCCACTCAATTGGCCCCGTTACGGACTCTTTCTGCTCATTGGTTAAAGAGGCAACAATTTCATCCCATTGGTCATCCCTTTCCAATTTCCCCTCTTCATCTATGATATCCAGTTCATTGTCCTTAATGTACTCTTCTTCAATCCACTTTTTATAAACCTCAGAAAGATCCTCATTGGACATATTCTCATAGCCTTCAATGTAAGTGTCATTTAATGGATCATATCCAATTGAAGCAAAGATTTTCGTGAGCTCCTGAGTTCCGTATTCAGACCCCTTCTTAATTGCTCTATGGCAATTCATACATGTATTGGCTGCTGGAATTACAGAATGCTTACTTCTCCTTGCCCCGTCGTGGCAATACTGGCAATCAATTTTATGAAGGCCGGCGTGAAGTTCGTGAGAAAACTTAATGGGTTGTTGAGGTGAATACCCCTGTTGACGGCCGAGGTTAATAGCGTTATTTACAGTGGTGTAACCACCGACAACGACTAATACAAAAACGAGCAATCCAATGACTGACTTTGAAGTTAGCACTTGCCAAATGCTCTTTTGATCAGGAACTGTTCCCGTTGCTTTTGCTTGTGCAATCGCATTCAATACTGAAACGATGCGAGCTAATACATATGAGAGGACAAGTAAAATCAAAGCCAAAGTAATAAACAAGAAAGTATTGGATGACTCTTCTTCTCCTTCTGAATCAGCAGCCGCCAGCTCATCACCCGCAGTTTTGGGTGGATAGGTGCCTTCATTAACTCCCTGAATATAGCCGAGAATATTGTCGATTTCCTGATCTGTTAAATTCAGGAAGTTATTCATCACAGTAGGCTTCCAATCATCCCAAAGTTCGTTGGCTCTTGGGTGTCCCTCTGCAATCATTTTTTGGGAGTTGCGAATCCAGGAATACAAATCCTCCTTGGGATAATCAGACCAGCGCTCCTGGGTTCCCCCCAGAGCAGGACCAGTCAAATCATCCTTCATGTTTTTATTATGACAGGATGCACACTGAGACCTGAAAAGCGCTTTCCCTTCGTCTAGATTCACTTCTGCAGAGCCTTCCGAAGCAGCGCCATCTTCCTGACCATACAAGCTGAAGCCTGACAAAGTCAAAAAGAACATGAATCCCAGTATCGATAAAAGTTTACAATTCATATGTGCCATTTCTATGTAGAACAGTCAATATTTCGTTACGCATCAGGCGATATTTCATAACTCAAAAATAGAACCCTTTCCCTCTTTAACCAATAATGATTAGACAATCGGATTTATTTAGAAACGTTTTAAATAGGGAGACAAAACAATTTTCATTATACGGCCACTTTTGCTTTAATTGGAGGATGGGGATTATAATTCTCTAAACTGAAATCCTCGTAGTTGAACTCATTGATATTCTTTATCTTAGGATTTATTTTCATCTGTGGAAGAGGTCGAGGATCACGAGAAAGTTGTTCCTTCGCCTGTTCAAAATGATTGTTATACAAGTGCAAATCGCCAAAAGTATGAACAAATTCACCACATTCCAGATCGCACACCTGCGCTATCATCATAGTAAGTAAAGAATAGGAAGCGATATTAAAAGGAACACCCAAAAAAACGTCTGCCGATCGCTGATACAATTGGCACGACAACTTGTTGTCCGCAACGTAAAACTGAAAGAGTGCATGACAGGGATTGAGTTGCATTTCGTCCAATTCTGCCACATTCCAGGCACTGACGAGAATCCTTCGGGAATCGGGATTGTACTGCAAAGCATCAATCGCTTGCTGAATTTGATCAATTCCAGTATCGCTTGCATCCGGCCAACTCCTCCACTGGCGACCGTAAATGGGCCCCAAGCTCCCATCTTCCCTGGCCCACTCATTCCAGATGCTCACATTGTGCTCCTGTAGGTATTTCACATTAGTATCACCTTTCAAGAACCATAGCAATTCATAAATAATGGATTTGAGATGGACTTTTTTTGTCGTTAAAAGAGGAAAGCCTTTTTCTAAATCAAAACGAACCTGGCGGCCAAAAACAGAGCGAGTGCCCACTCCGGTGCGGTCTTCTTTGTCTACCCCGTTCTGAATAATATCGCGCATCAAACCCAAATAAGTCTCCATATTGGCAAATCAGATTTCGTATTAAAATCAATGCAAATATAACAATATTTTCATATTGTTAAATTTTATATAGGAGTTTCTTTTATCGACTGTACCTCCCTTTATTTTCTCCTTATTTCAGACCTCTCACTTCACAATTTACTAATGATTCAGGTCTGTTGAATCTCCCAGATACCTGTCTTTTGCGATAGGGATAGTAGGTGCGCACCACCTGCGGGCAGGCCTTGAGGGTAGGCGGTGGTGTGGCCCGTCAGGGCCGAGCACTGCGAAGCACCGCATAGCCCGCCGTGCGGATCCCATAAGATCCGCGCGGATCGCCCTAAAAAAAAATAAATAATTATCTGGAAGATAAGGTGTCCATAACCGATTGATGTTCCAATTTCCGGAAATCGACGGGACTCAGGCCTGAGACCCCGGGCTCATTCATATATACGCCATAAATGATGTCGACGGCAGCCATGGTGGACTTATTATGGGTGACGATCACAAACTGCGACTGTTCAGAGAATCGGTGGATAATCCGATTGAATTTCTCAACATTTGCATCATCCAGTGGGGCATCCACCTCGTCAAACACGCAAAATGGCGCGGGTTTCAAGAGATACAGGGCGAATAATAATGCGGTGGCGGTCAATGTTTTCTCTCCTCCCGAAAGCTGAGAAAGGCTCAGGGGGCGCTTGCCTTTGGGTTTGGCAATAATTTCAATAGAGGACTCAAGGGGATTTTCCGGGTCTAAAAGAATGAGGTCGGCTGTATCACTTTCGGTAAAAAGGGTTCGAAAAACGTCGATAAAATTACTCCGAATTTGGTCAAATGCGGCCATAAACTGCCGGGTAGCAGTGGATTCAATTTCATCGATTGTTGTGATCAACTTCTTCTGAGCCTGAAGGATATCCTGTTTCTGGCCGTCCATGAGATCATGCCGCTCTTTCATTTCGTTATAGGCCTCAACTGCCATGGGGTTGACATCGCCAAAACCCTGCAGTTTTGTCTTTATTGTCTGAATTTCCCGATCCAAAATTTTGAGATCCCAATCCTGAGAGGGCGCCTGATTGACGACCTGATTGAGAGAAATATTAAACTCCACATTCAAGCGCTCTGAAATACCGTGCAACTTCATTTGTACTTCACTGCGCTTTTCCTTGAGGCTATAGAGTAACTCTTGTTTTTGCCTTTGCAAATTATTAAGGTCGCGCACTTTCGTCTCTAAGTCTGCAATAAAATTTCGGGCCTGAAAATACCTGGATTCGATATCGCTTAGAGACTCGCTTTGTTTGTCCTTTTTCTGATAGAGCTGACTCAGGCGATTCTGGTCTGATTCCTGAAGCTGGATGTTCTGATTTCTCTCTTTTTGAAGATCTTCAAGCTCCTGTTGGTTCTCGGAAAGTTGCCGTTGCAGCTCGGAAAATCTACTTTCTTTATAGCTTTTTTCTTTGTTGATTTGTTCGACCAAGTTTTCCTGTCGAATGAGTTGAATTTGCGCCTCATTGAGTTGTTCTGAGAGATCGGAGAAGGTTTTGGCATGTTCCTGATAGGTGGCATCTGCGGATTCTACCTTTTCCTGCAGGACTTTTCCTTTCTCCAAAAATTCCCGGAGTAAACTTTGAATCTTTTCGTCTTGCTTTTCCAAGCTATTTTGCTCAGTCGAGAGTTCTTTTTTCTCCTCTTCCAATTGATGGAGGGTATCGGAAATATTTTCCAGCTTAAAATTAGCTTTTTGGTGATTTTGCTGAGACTGCGTCCATTTTTCATGCAACTCACGTGCTAATTGATCATTCTTTTGCTCTTTCAGTAGACGAATTTGGCGTTCAATTTCGGACTGTTTGATTTTGAATTCATCCAGTTGATCAGCTGTCTTCTTGATTTGCTTTTCCAGTTTATCCAGATTTTTCTTTCGCCCCAATCGCTTACCTTCAAAAAGATTGGAAGATCCACCTGAAATAGTGTGTTTGTGGTATATTATACTACCATCAATCAGTATAAAGGTAGCATTGGGGTATTTCTGGGAAAGATCGCGTGCGGTATCTTCATTTTCCACAAAATGAACATCGTGCAATAGGTCGCTGATGAGTGCATTAAATTTGGGGTCCATTTCTACTACCTCGAGTGCGGCAGTAGCCCGGGGAATATCAGCTGTGGTCTTCTCCTCTCCTGCTGACCACTGATTGACCATAAAATTGGCCTTACCCTTTTGGGACTCCCTGAGCAGGCGAATACCGGCTACGGCATCTTCCGGACTATTGACGACAAAGAAACTCAAATAGGATTCGAGGAAATTCTCCAAAGCTGCGCGATAAGGAGATTTACAGAGTAGAATATCGGAGAATAGAGCGGCTTGTTTATTCCATCGGTTGGATTTCGTCAGAAATTTGGCTGATTCGGGGAAGCCCTCAAGTTTGTCCACCAGACTTTTGAGTAATTTATACTCGTTCTCCTCGGCATCGAAACGGCGCTGGATGGTATGCAGTTGTTCATCAGTCTTCTTCTTTTCGACTTCTAATTCCTCCAGATACTGTTGTCGTTCTTGCTCAGTTTTTTCGTATTGGCGGCGTTCATTGTCGATTTGCACTAACCGCTTCTCAGCATC
>JAWLFI010000144.1:0-6514 GCA_041685645.1 Saprospiraceae bacterium
AAGTGAAAAAAAGAGTGCACTGAGTAGTAATATGCTGAATTTCAAAGCTTTCATCTTGTGTATTTGTATTATAAATCGATAACGGAAAAGCTATGAGAAATGTTATAATGCCCTCTTGATCCTAATTAGAGATTCTTTCTAGCTGCTAATAGATATAAAACAGACATTCTCACGGCTACTCCATTTTCAACCTGATCGAGAATAATAGAGTTTTCGGCATCCGCTACATCACTGTTGATTTCAATGCCTCGATTGATCGGTCCGGGATGCATGATGACAACTTCTTTATTGACTGATTCTAAAATGGAACGATTTACGCCGTAGAAGCGCGTATATTCTCGCAAGGACGGAAAGTATTTCCCCTCCTGGCGCTCTAGTTGAATGCGAAGAACATTTGCAGCGTCGCACCAATCCAGTGCTGTCCTAAGATCATAGGTAGAATAGACTCCCAATTGTTCGATATGCATGGGGATGAGGGTTGGAGGGCCGCACACCATTACTTCAGCACCTAATTTTTTAAGACAAAAAATATTGCTCAAAGCTACCCGGGAATGCAGTATATCTCCAATTATAGCCACCTTTTTTCCCTTTAAAGTCCCCCATTTCTCATACAAAGAGTAAGTGTCAAGCAAGGCTTGTGTAGGATGTTCATGGGTGCCATCTCCGGCATTGACAATATGAGCGGGAATGTGTCGACTTAAAAATGTGGGCGCCCCTTCTGCCGGATGCCGAAGTACCACGATATCGACTTTCATCGATAGAATATTCTTTACGGTGTCCAACAGGGTCTCCCCTTTTTGCACAGAAGAGCTGGAAGCCGAAAAATTTATGGTGTCTGCAGAAAGCCTCTTTTCAGCTAATTCAAAAGAAATTCTCGTCCTCGTAGAATTCTCGAAAAATAAATTTGCAATGGTCACATCTCTTAAAGATGGTACTTTTTTAATGGGGCGATTGATCACTTCTTTAAAACTATCGGTGTGCTCAAAGATCAATTGAATATCTTCCGAACTCAGGTTTTTTATACCCAGGAGATGTCGCGTACTCAACTGTCGGACTTTTTCCATGCCTTATTGTTTTGCGCTAAAAAATTTTACAGCATCTTCCCCATCCATGTGATCCCACTCTACTTTTACATAGGCGTCGTCAAGGGCATCCACCTGCACGCCGACGTAGTCAGCTTCCAGCGGAAGCTGACGGTGAAACCGACGATCCACCAATACGAGCAGTTCAACTTCCCGAGGACGACCAAAGTGCTGCAAGGCCGTCAAGGCAGCTTGTACAGTGCGACCTGTAAAGAGTACATCGTCCACCAATATTACTTTTTTGTCTTCGACCAGAAAATCTATTTGGGTCTCATGAGCCGCCAGAGGATGTTCGCGAGTCCTGAAGTCATCCCGATAAAAGGTAATGTCCAATTTTCCGTATTCAAATGTATCGTAGTGTAATTCTTTGAGAATTTCTTGGATGCGATCAGAGAGAAGTCCACCTCTGTTTTGAATGCCGATCAAACAAGTATCCTCAAATTGATCGTAATTTTCTATCAATTGATGGCAGAGTCGACGCAAAGTCAAATCCATTCGCTTAGCATTCAATAAATAGCTCCCGCTTTCCATAGATACGTGATTGAGGCCCAAAAATACAAATTGTTAGCTGCTGAAAGTGAATTTCCGGACGATTTCCTCACTGAACTGCAAATACAAACAACTTTAGGGATTGTATGCAACTTGAATAGCACTCCGTAAACTTTCAGTGTAACCGAATGGGAAAGCGCACGGAAGGGCGCAAGCGTGAGGGATAGTAGGTGGCCCGCTGTTCAAGCGGGCGTCACCGAGGTCCGCCGGGCCTCGGTGACCGACAGCACCGCATAGCCCGACCCCGACCGTGGGGCTTTCCGGGCTCACGGTCGGGGGCACGCCCAAATAATGAATACTCTACCATTTGGGCTGATAGACCGGACGATAATAATTGAGGTGTAGATCGTATTTCACCCAATCGGACTCATCGAGATTGTAAATCTCATGCAACTGATTGTCGGAAACGGCTTGCAATTCAGGGAGCCAATGACGGACATAGTCACCACTGTGATCATAGCGCTGAGCCTGACTGAGAATATTAAAATACCTTTGTTCCATTGGATCTGCACCCACGCCGGCGAGGTAATTCCAGTTGCCATAATTGCTCGCCGGATCGTAATCAATGAGCAGAGATTCAAAATATTCGGCGCCCATTCTCCAGTGAATATTTAAATCCTTGATAAGATATGAAGCTACATTTTGACGCCCCCGATTTGACATGTATCCCGTCTGATTGATTTCGCGCATATTGGCATCAATAAAAGGAATTCCGGTTTTGCCATGCGCCCACCGGTGGAAGCGATCCAAGTCTTCCTCTCCCTGAAATTCAGTTTTTTGCTGAGGACCTCCGGGAAGGAAAATGTTGTTTTTATACTTTTTAGCCATCAAGCGATAAAAGTCGCGCCACATCAACTCAAACTTCATCCAGTAAGTGGACTTGTTTTCTCGTACTTGCTCTTCAAAATGCTCTACTTCGTGATAAATCATCTTGGGCGACAAGCAACCCTGAGCCAAATAAGCGCTAAATTTAGAGGAGTAGTTCGGCCCCAGAAGTTCATTTCTGGTCTCTTTATAAGTGGCGATGGATTGGCTGTCCCAGACGTATTCCTTAAGTCGGGCGAGGGCGGCATCTTCGCCACCGGAAAAGGAAAAGGATGCTCTATCGTCGGTTTCGGGGCGATGCTGAGGAACAAATTGAGCTAATTCGGGTAAATCACCCAATGGAATGTCTTTGAATGAACTGGATATTTTTTCCGGTGTGGAGATTGGAGTTCTAACGGGGATGAGCTTTTCAATTTCTTTTCTGTAGTGGGTAAATACATCGGGCGTTTGGGGCACGGGAAAGGGCAAATCAGAGGTATAGTAGAGCATTTTGCCTCGATAATATCTCAATTCCTGACCAATAGACCACAAATTTTCTTCCAAAGCATCCTGCACCTGCACTTCCTCCCGGGTGCGCTCGCGATTGCAAAAAACCCAGGATGTCTTTGCTTCCCTCGCAATCTCAAACACTTCTTCTTCCGGCTTTCCGTATCGAATGACCAAATCACTCCCTTTCTTCCGGAGATTTTCTTTAAGGTTGGCGACGCTTTCCCAGATAAAACGGGCCCGATACGGACCCGTTTTGGGAAAGCCGTAGTGTGTCGTACCGGAAAATATCCTTTCATCAAAGACGTAAACCGGAATCACATTCCTGCAAATTTCAATGGCATCGGTGAGGGCTTCGTTATCGTGAAGGCGAAGATCCTGTCTAAACCATACAATCGCCTTTCTTTCATTCGAGATCATCATAAATTAGTACTTTAGCAGTGAGTTAAGAACAGAACATCAGGACCGGGGATAAGATTAGAAAACGCTTAAAAATTTTGGACATGCTGTGGCAAAAAATCAAATTCATCAGTTTTATAGTATTGATTAGTGCTTATTGTGCGAATGGACAACGGGCGTACGCCATTTTCGATGAAAAGGGAAATGAAATTAGTGCAAGTGAGATGTTGGACCTTTTGCCTTCGGCAGATGCGGTGCTATTTGGCGAGCTGCACGACAATCCCATTGCCCATTGGCTGGAAATGGAGGTATTGCAAACTCTGGCGGCGCAGGAGCGAACTGTAATCCTGGGTATGGAAATGTTTGAAAGGGATCAACAACAGGTATTGGATGAGTTACAAGATGGTCTGTTCGAACTTAAAAAACTGGAAGACTACACGCGCATCTGGCCCAATTATGCCACGGACTATAAACCTCTGATCAAATACGCCCTGGAACATAAAATAAAGATAGTCGCTTCAAATATTCCCAGGAGGTACGCCTCTTATGTTTTCTACGAGGGACGAGATGCACTGTACGAACAAAATATTCCCGGGGAATGGCTACCTCCATCTGACTTCATAATAGACACTACCCTATCGAGCTATGCAGAAGTGCTGAAGATGGGAGCGCAAATGGGAGGTCATGATTCAGAAAATTTCCTTGCGGCTCAAGCCATCAAGGATGCTACCATGGCGCAAAGTATGTGGAAGCAAAGAAAGGCGAATGAAATTTTGTTTCATATTCACGGTGGATTTCATTCTAAAAATCAAGAGGGAATCGCCTATTATCTCAAAGCCTATGATCCAAAGATGACTGTTTTCACCCTTCAATGTAAAGAAACGGAAACTCCCGATACTTTTGAACAACAAAACAACGAATCCGCGAGTTTTTACATACAAATTAACCCTTTAATCAGCAAAAGTTATGAATAGGATATTGAGTTTTTTAGTAATATTTTCAGCCACTTTCTTACTCATGAGCTGCGGTTCAGAGGAAGTTAAGAAATCCGATGGGGCAGAATTTAATCCAAGTGAGACCGGCAAATTAGAGAAAGAGATCATGCGCCTGCACGATGACCAACTGATGCCGGAAATGAAGAATATCCAATTGATGATGAATCAATTGGAAACGAGGATTAAAGATGACACCTCTGGATATTCCGATTCTTATAAAACAGAATTGAAAGCTGCACATGAGGGGCTGGAAAGGTCCTATGAATCCATGATGGATTGGATGGCTGAATATTCTCCCGAGAAGAAGAAGGACAGTCAGGGATACAAAATGTATCTCATAGAAGAGCGTGGAAAGTTATACAGAATGAAGGACTCTTTCAATGAAAATATAGCCTACGCGAAAAGTACACTGGAGAATGAGAAGTTCGAGAAGTAGTCTGCTAATATTCGTCGCTGTACTATTGTGGAGTGCCTGTGGTACAGAGCCGGAAAAACCGCTTCCTATCATTGGCAATAAGCATGTGGAAGATGGTGATACGGTGTATCACGAAGTTCCCGATTTTAAATTTATCAATCAGGATAGCCAATGGGTAACCCCCGCTACCTTTGAAGATAAAATATATATTGCTGACTTCTTTTTCACCAGTTGCCCCACCATTTGTCCCATTGTAAAGAAGCAAATGCTGCGCATTTATGATCGATTTGAGGATGAGGATCGATTATTATTCTTGAGCCACTCTGTGGATGGTCGCAGGGACTCTGTACCCCGGCTTAAAGTCTATGCCGATAATATCGGGATCAGCAGCGACCGATGGCATTTAGTTACCGGTGACATTGTAGAGATTTACGAGATCGCAGATGATTATTTTAGTGTAGCCAAAGAGGATCCAGAAGCACCGGGAGGATACGATCATTCCGGACGTTTGATATTAGTAGATGCTCAACAACGCGTCAGATCCTTTTGCGATGGTACAATAGAGGAGGAAGTCGATCGATTCATGAAAGATATAGATCGTTTATTGAATGAGGTGGATGATAAAGAGTAGCTGCTGTATTTTAGTTCTATTGGTTCTGGGGGCTTGTTCCGGCGACCCCTATCAACTCGGGGCAAGCGTTTTCAATGAACAGTGTGCCTCCTGTCATATGACAGATGGCTCAGGTCTGGGACAAGAGATTCCGCATTTACAGCGTAAAACTTCCAATCCCAGACTTTGGTCTTGTCTGATTAGATATGGGGTTGAGAAAGAGCGCGAGCAGCAAGGAGTAACATACACCGCAAAAATGCCGGCACATCCGCAGCTCAATGCTTCAGAAATTGCCAATGTGATCAATTTTATTCAGTCGCGCTGGGTCGAAGAATACCGCTTTGTACGCCTGGATTCCGTAAATATTTGGCTTCGGGAATGCAGAGAATATTGAATGTTCACATATTCACTTGAAGGACCGCTGCAAATAACTTATATTTACAGTATATAAAAGGTTAAATATGTTACAGCGAACACTCATACTCCTCTTCCTTAGCCTCTTCAGCTTAGGAATTTCAGCCCAAGATCTATCTATCACACTTCAATCCGGCGCAGAAAATAACATCATAGAAGGCTGTCCGGATGTTCTCGTTTTGGATTTGAGTTTTCGCCCACTGGACGATACCGTAACTTTTACCGTAAGCGAGGATGACAGCGATGTAGATTCCTTTTTTACCAATATGCCGGATGAAGTCGTTTTCTTACCCGGAGAAAAAACAAAGACATTTACCTTTGAAATTCCCGAGGATCAATTAAATACCGATCCGGGCAGTTTTACATTTTTCTTTAGCGATCCCATCTTGGGTGTTGTTTTGTACGAAATCACCTTTGATCTGTTTTCCTCTATGCCACTAGAGATAGATCCCGTCGGCGATGGCCCTTTTTGCGTTAATAAGACCATTCCACTTACGGCCAGTGGTGGTGCCAACTATTTCTGGTTCCTGAGGAATTTTCCGGATGATGAACGCGAGTTGGGCTTTGGCAGTCAATTGAACTACATGCCTCAAACGAAGCAGGATACGGTTTTCCTCAGAGGGCAAATCGGTGCTTGTGAACAGGACACATTTATCGTACTTGATTTTCACGATGATGAATTTGATCTTTCCCCCGCAGATACTTTATTTATATGTTTGGGTTCACCAGAGGTGATCGA
>JAWLFI010000145.1:0-6508 GCA_041685645.1 Saprospiraceae bacterium
GGCTCCATTGCCTGAATAAAAAATCTGGAAGATTGTCGGCTGAGGAATGAGGCGTATGAACTATTAAACTCCAGGGGAAATGAAAACTCAAAACTTATGTCATCTCCTCTGCGATTTATCACAAAATGACGCGTTATTCCCTCTAGCACAATCGACAGATAGGACTCTACTTGACCCTCTCTTATTATGAAATCATCCTTATCATAACGGCGAATTACAAAACCCTGCTTAAATCGCTCCCACTGTTCGTCGTTCAATGGCAAATCCTCTTTCAAGGCTTGTCTGGCGTGAGAGAGTAATTGTGCTTCGCGTTCGGTCATTGCTATTGTTTTATAACTTTAAACCTTCTTGAATGCCCCAGGTCATTACTGATCTCTAATATAAATGACCCTGGAGAATATTGATGGAAGTGATCATAGCAGTTGCGATACTGCTCAACAGACCACTGGTCCAATAATTGTCCTTGTGCACTCCACAGTGAAATAGATAGTTTGTTTTGCTCTGGATTTTCAACGCAAAGCCGATTACCCACGGGGTTGGGAAAAACTCTGATCTCAGCTAATTCTCCAGATGGAGAAAAATCCGAGGAAGTGGTATTATCCCATATAATGCGATTCACAATACATCCATTTTGATCTTCAACTTCAAGTTCCAGGAACCTTTCCATCGGGTCAATGCAAAATGTGCTATCCAGGCTGGTCTCTCCATTCCAGCGATACTGGTATGGAGGCCTTCCGCCTGACACCTCCATTAATTTAAAACAATGAGGACCGGTACTGAGCAAACTATCTACAGTAAAACTGAAAGGGGGAGGGCCAGCTAAGTCCACAGACAGCTCTCGGGGTAAGCATCCGCTTTCATCTTCTATGGTTAGATGGTAATCTCCGGCGACCAAATCATTAATTGTAGCAGTTTTGGATCCAGTACTCCATAGATATCGAAGGGGTGGATTTGGACTTTGTGCGTTTACACTAATTTGTCCATTTTTATAATCGGGACACCAGGGTTCTTCAGTGTTGATTTCAGACACATCAATCGGAGAAACACCAACTACCTCAATCCCATCCTCTTCACCCACACAACCAAAGGCATCCGTCACTGTGAGAGAATACGTTCCGGGAAGAGTTGCAGCTAAGGTGTCCTCTTGATAAGCGGTAAATCGCTGAAAGCCATTGCTCCAGTGAAAGTCGAAAGGAGCGGACTCACTTTCCACTGCGACTGCAATGGAGACAGTATCCCCCGTCCCACAGGCCAAAGTATCGACCGGTTCAACGCTCAATTCCAAAGAATCCTGACCGCTCTCCACTTCATATGGCCCCAGGTTAGTTTTACATCCCAGCCCATCGGTCAGTGTGAGGGTGTAGAATCCCGGAACCAAATCATCCCGAAAAAGTTGATTCGATCCTCCATCAGACCAACTCACTGCCAGTGGTGGAACGCCTCCGTCAAGAGCAAGGGACAGACCTCCATCGGGACTCAGGGGACAGGAGGAGGAGGATTGGACTACTTCAACTACGTTTATTTCAGCTGCTGGTGGGATTTCAATGGCTGAAGAATTAAAAGTACAGCCCACTTGATCTGTAATGGTGAGATGGTAACTTCCGGGAGAAAGACCGGTCAAATTTCTTCCTTCTAATTCTTCTCCTTCGGGATTAATCCAGGAATAAGTATAGGGTGGTTGCCCTCCGCTCGCCCGCACCTCAATGGATCCGTCCGAAATGCCGGAGCAGCGCTGAGGACGCACCCTGAGAATGGATAATCCCACAGAATCAGGATCAGACAGATACAAAGTATCGGATACTACCTGGCAATCCGTGCTATCAGTAACAGTAACTTGATAACTACCTTGTGCCAAACCACCTAAGACCCTTGTGCTATCACCAGTATTCCAAGAATATTGCAGTGGATCACGCGCACCGGAAACACTCGCTACTAGCTCACCATCTGTCCCGCCATAACAACTGATTGGACGTAAGACATTAATGTCCAGTTGGAATTCGTCAGCAGTCCTCAGGGGGTAATCTTCACTCGTATATACACAACCATTCGCATCTGAAACGGTAACGGAAAAATACCCTGCGGTCAGTGATTCATTTCGCTGACCGGTGTCTCCATTTGACCACAAAATTTCATAGGGTGCCGTCCCGCCGGCCACTTCTACATCAACAATACCACCAGTGGAATTCAAACAGCTGGGTCGTTGAACCACATTAAAACTAAAATTCAGCTCCTGTGTGGGTGATAATGTGATGTCCAGTATTTCCATCTGGCAAGTGTTTGAATCTGAAACGGTAACCTGATATTCTCCGGCGAATAGACTGTCGATTTGATGTGTGCTATCTCCCGTGTTCCATTGAATATCATAAGGTGAAAACCCTCCAGTCACTTCAATTTCAATGGCGCCATCTCCATCTGCTGGACAAGTAGGACTCTGCATTGAAACAATACTTAAGTTGAGAGGGTCTGCTCCCCCTATATTTTCCACACCATCACAATTTTCATCAATACCACTGCAAAGGAGATCCACAGCTCCTGGATGGATATTCGAATTCTCATCATCGCAATCATTTCCTATCAGAGAAAGCGAATCGGGTAGTGGCCGTCCACAATAAAATATAAGGGTGTTAGGATCGCCATGCCCATCTCTATCCCTATCGAGGTAACTGACCTGATCGCTGTTAGCTATAGGGGTTAAACCGGAAAAAGCGATATCCCCAATCGCTACATCACTGAATGCGCCCGTTGCCCCACCAGCCTGAATTTCCAGTTGAAAGGGACCATTCAGATTTGAGGGAATCCCCATATCTGCTCTTTGCCAATGTGGTCCCTGGTCTCCACTCACAACAAATAAAGTATCTGCACTGGCCCACTCGTCTTGAGAAAGTAAAGCGAGTATATACCCTGAATGTATGCCTTGCATATGATAGAAAAAACTCCATCCACAAGAATCTGCTTCACCTTCAAGGCAAACGCTTCGAATGCGACTGATTTCTTCCCGGCAGCCCCAATCCAAACCCCATGAATAGAGATACGGGTTCTCTTCAGTAAATAAAATTTCTTGTGGCCCGGTATAAGAACTGGAAGACACACCTTGACGCACAGACCAGGCCGCGGATTCTTCAGGAACATACCAATACTCAGAAGTCAATGGACAGGATGTATCACAATCAGAGGTACAGATTGCGCTCTCATCCCATGATTCATACATTGAAATATCGCCGCAATAAGTAGTGAAAATTCCAGGGCAGGAAGGGCCCCACCATTCTCCATCACAATAAATAAAGCTGTAATATTCATAATCCTCGCTAAAATCAAGATCTGTTAGTAAATGTAAGCTATCACTTACATCGAGAATACTCCTGGTATAATTGGAGTCCAAACGACTATCAGGTGGGCCTTGTCCATTGTGAGACAATAATATAAGACTATCAACGTCCAATACCTCCTGATGCAAAACAGCCTCGTCATCGGGAAGACGAACCAATTGGGGGACGGATGGAGTGGGACAGGTCTGTGTTGAAAAGTCTAGAAAAACGTGTTGCAGTTCACCGACATCATCCGAAGCCCGGTCGCAAATGCGCAAAATCCATTCTCCACTGGCAGATTCTCCGTCACTGAATACCGCTAATGGCTCATCCGCCTGGAATTCACCGATAAACGGTGGCGTACCCTCGTAAATTGAATTGCAGGCATTATCAGAAAAGGTCGTACGCGAAGTACAACTGCTATCTCCTACCAACCCGAAATCATCCGATAGGGTGCCGTGATGTTCTGTCAAAATAGCCGATTGGCCGGAAGGACTAATCAACTCTATTTTGAGATCAGCCGGATAGGGGTGCGCTATGATGAGATGTACTTTTGACAGTGAAATATCTACTCCCATAAGGTCACTTCCCGGCCAATCCACATGCACGGAAGCGTCCAGTGGGCTTGAATTACAGCCGTCATCGGGAATGGGACGCGAAGTCAAACAATCATATCCATTTCTTATGTCGGTGAGAAAAGAGTGATTGACCCAGGCCGTAGTGTCGAAAGTGCACAGCGATCGAATAAAAGCACGATAGGCCGTATTGGGTAGTAAGCCCTCCGCTGAGTAATTGCGTTGACTCGGGTCTAAAAGTTCTGAGTTGGATGTATCCGGTCCCTGTCCTTCACGAACAATCGATATCTCAAACCCCACTTCTGGATCAGAGAAACTCAGCCATAATAATTGTGCTGATGTATCCGTAGTAGATGTAGAAGTCAGGAGCACCGGCCCCGGACAATTTTGAGCACTGCTCAAAAGTTGAAAACACAATATGAGCAGAGAAAATAATAAACCTGATTGAATCCAATGCCGCCTCATAGAGGTAAATATAGTAAATTTTCATCGGAGCAGCACCGAATGGAAATCCTTACATTTGTCATAAAATCATGAAAGTATGAAACCCACAATCAGCACCCTTATTTTGCTTCTTTCTCTAAGTCTCTCTCTCTTAGCGCAGAAGAGCGCGGTAGCACTGGACTGGCAATACGATAATATCCCCGGCACCCAAAATGAATACGAGTGCACGCTATATGCCAATAATTTCAATGATATTCTCAGTTTACAATTTTCGCTCAACTGGAATGCCAATCAAGTGCAGTTCCTCAAGATGGTTCCTCAAGAACTCCCCGGTTTGAAAGAGACCAATTACAACACCCAAACAGCTGACGAAGGTTTTATCCGTTTCCTTTGGGTTGATCTGGATTTACAAGGAGTGCAAATGCCCAGAGGAACTGCACTTTTTTCCATGCACGTTAAAACTAAGGGAAACCCTCCGGAAATAGAAATCACCTCTGAACCGCTAAATATCGAAGTGATCGATACCGATAATGTGCCCAGACAATTAAGTATACGCCAAAGGGGAAATTAATCCTAGCGCTTTACTGCTTTGGTATTTAAAAAGGTGCGAAATCCCAGTCTGGCATACAATTGTTCACTCTGCATAAAATATCCACCCTCGATATACAGCTCACTATTTTTAAAATAACTGTCAAGGAAAAAATACCCTAATTCTACAGCACCGTAATAATCTACACCACTTTCTATCGGCGGTACATTCCGCTCAATATTGCCTTCTCTGGATCCGGCATTATAACGCAAACCCACCTTGGCTAATGCAGTGAAGGCATATTGTTTCTTGGCACCACAACGATTTCCGTTAGATCTCCAAATTCCGGCACCTCCTTCAATCGCACCAAAGGGATTGTAGTATAAATTATCAGAAACATCACTCACCTTTACATTCGTAGTCGTTTCAAATCCTACCAGCCCGCGCAACATCATATTGTGCGTGCCCATTGAATAACCTACGTTGATTCCGGCACCCAGCATTTCTCCCGGATCAGCCATATTATTATCAGCAGCGTACATGGTTAGCATATCAAAAAATGATCGTGGGCCCTCTTTTCCCTGCATTTGGGCCTGAAGCCCCTGAATGCCAATGAAGGAAAGCAGCAAAAATGATAGTAGGTAAGTTCTCATAGTCGTTTGTATTTTGCTCGCAATATAATGCAAATCCTCTTTGCCTCCAAGATATCATATTTTCTAATCGCACATTTGGTCTAATAACTTGTAGGTATTTGTTATATTCAACCCAAAAGATAAGCTATGATATCTGACAACCCTCGCCTCCTTTGGACTCCCACTGATCAAGATATATCGCAAAGCCACATGCACGAGTACATGGAGTGGTTAAAAGAAAACCATCAATTGTCTTTTTCTACTTACGATGAGCTATGGGCATGGTCCATTGAGGAGCTGGAATCCTTTTGGGGGACTATAGCTGAATATTTTGAAGTAGTTTTCCACGATCAACCTAAAACTGTTTTAAATCGAAATGGTGGTATGCCACATCAAGAATGGTTTACTGGTTCCTCACTTAATTACGCCGAACATATCTTCAAAAAAGCAAATGATGACCATCCGGCTATAATTTACAAAACGGAGTTAATCCCACAGACGGAAATGAGTTGGCGAGAGCTGAGACAGAAAGTGGCGGCCATGGCAGACTACCTCAAATCTTGTGGAGTTCAAAAAGGGGATCGAGTAGCGGCTTTTATTACCAATACTCCCGAAGCTACTATCGGCTTTCTGGCAAGTATTTCTATCGGAGCCGTTTGGTCTAGTTGCTCACCCGACTTTGGCGCAGATAGTATTAAGGAGCGCTTCGAACAAATCCAACCCAAAGTGATTTTTGCAGTCACTGGTTACAGTTATGGAGGCAAGAAATACAACAAAAAAGAAGTCGTCCAAAACATCTGCGACACCATCACTTCCATTCAACAGCTTGTCAGTATTGACCCCATAGGGGTAGGACAGCCAAAAACCAAGGCTCAGCTTTCCAACTTCGATGATATCGCAAATGCCGACGCCCCGCCCTTAGAGTTTGAAGCCTTACCTTTTGATCATCCGATTTGGGTGCTTTATTCTTCAGGCACTACAGGTCGGCCCAAAGCAATTACACACGGTCATGGTGGTGTCCTT